>JBARUM010000621.1:0-3734 GCA_049645725.1 Maribacter sp. | reverse complement strand
AAAAAAACAAATATGTACCGCACGATACAGACTATTATCGGACCGTTTTAAAAGCTATAAGAGAGCGGTTATAGGCTGGCAGCAAAATCTTCAACAGCATTCAAAGCGTATTTTTTTTGCTCTCCGCTAGCCATATTTTTCACCACAAAAGACTGTTGTTCTAATTCTTCCGCACCTAAAAGGACTACATAGGGTACATTCCTGTTGTTTGCGTACTTAAATTGCTTTTGGATTTTAGCATCGGATGGATACAAATCAGCCCTTATCCCAGATTTTCTTAACACTGTAGTTAGTTTAAGGGCCGCCAAACCTTCTTTCTGACCAAAGTTCAGGCATAGCACGTCTAAAGATTTATCAACGGATTCCGGGAATAGACCAAGTTCCTCCAAAACCAAATAGATACGGTCTAAACCAAATGAAATACCCACTCCACTTACGTCTTTTAAACCAAAAATACCGGTGAGATCGTCATAACGACCACCGCCTCCAATAGAACCCATTGAAACACCCTCTGGAGCTGCAACTTCAAAGATAGCTCCGGTATAATAATTCAAGCCTCTGGCCAACGTCACATCTATGGTCAACTTTGCAGATTGTATTCCTAATGAAGTTATGGTCTCAAGGATAAATCGGAGCTCTTCTACACCTTTACTTCCCTCCTCAGAGTGCTCGAGCATATTCTCCAAGATCAACAATTGATCTGTATTACTTCCATCCATGGAAAATAATGGTGATGCCTTTTGAATAGCAGCTTCAGAGATACCTTTGGATAACATTTCCTTTTTTACACCTTCTTCCCCTATTTTATCCAGTTTATCCAAAGCAACCGTAAAATCGACCAACAAATGTTTGGCCCCAATAACTTCGGCAATACCCGATAAAATTTTTCGATTGTTCAATTTAATGGTGACACCTTCCAATTTTAAATCCTTAAAAACAGCATCGTAAAGCTGTATCAGTTCCACTTCTTGCAAAAGAGAGTCCGAACCTACAACATCCGCATCACATTGAAAAAACTCCCGAAAGCGTCCTGTTTGTGTTCTGTCCGCCCGCCATACTGGTTGAATTTGGTAGAGTTTAAAGGGAAAGTCCAGCTCATTTTGGTGCATAACTACGTAACGGGCAAAAGGCACTGTTAAATCATAGCGGAGGGCTTTTTCAGAAAATTGTTTAGAGGTTTTGTTATGAGTAGTTCTAATAAAATAGTTACCCAATGCCTCTACTGCAAACTTGTCTATTAATTCTTCTTCACCTTTAGAAAAGCCTTTGAAGGCTCCTAAATTTCTGTGATACTTTACGATATTTACTATATCCTGCTTACGGTTTTTCTGAACAGAGCCTGCTGAGTCATAAAAATCCTCATCAATAAAAGATTTTATTTTTTCACCACTAAATCTTTTCTGGCTAAGCGTCTCTAAGAATTCTTTTGAATTTTTGTTGAGCTTGAAATCCTCAAGAAATTTGCCATAGTCCCAGATTTTAGCCTGAACAAATTTCTCAATTAC
Organism: Maribacter sp.; assembly: GCA_049645725.1. GTDB lineage: Bacteria > Bacteroidota > Bacteroidia > Flavobacteriales > Flavobacteriaceae > Maribacter. The sequence continues at coordinate 2,229 of JBARUM010000621.1, read as the reverse complement.
TAACTGGAAATATTCAATAAAAAAACCAAGAAGAGTAAATGTGAAAGATTCTAGATACTCGCCTGAATTCAATATCTTAAAAATTAAACGATCTCCTTCATCCCCATATTTTCCCATAAGGGTATCAGAGTTTTCAAATGAAGGGGTTTCAATAGGCTGATAACCGAAAGTCTCAAAATGGTTTTTGATGATATCGGAGATATAGTTTCTTTTTGCAATTTCCGAGGGAGAAAAATCCCGGGTTCCTTTGGGTATGGATGGTTTTTGTGCCATTCTTTTATTTTGCAGTTCGGTGGTTTCGAATTCACTTAACCTCCAAATTTAAATTCATTTGATTCTGGTCAACAAATATAGTCCTCCCCTCTATCTCCTCCAAAGGTGGGGAAACTTCATTATGGCTATTTTTTTGAAACTAATGAAAGGGATTACCTTTTGCGGGATATGAATAAAAAATCCCTTTTGGGAATTAAGGTGCTTCAATCATTTTATCAAACCAAAGGTATAATTCGCCCTTTGTGATTACCGCTCCTTGCTTAATCAGTTTAAATTTGTCTAAATTTTTGTCCTCGGTGTATGCCTTGGACGCGGTCATATATTCCACAAAATCAGATTGCCAGTTCTTTTTAAACCAGTCGAAACCAATTTGTGTAGTCAAATCAATTTTGGGATTCATCACCTTTACTGCTATTAGCTTCATTTCCTTATCGGTCAAGTGAAACAAATGCATTTGCTGTTCCGAGATATTCTCTAGATAAGCTATATTGCCTAAAACACCCTCCCAAATTAGATCACTGAAAACATCCAATTCATCTTCAGCTACTTGAGGGGTCTCTTTTTTGATTTTTGTCCATTCCTCACCAGTAATAGACTGTGTAGCCAAGAAATTAATGAACTCTGGTTCTAATTCCTGTAATTGTTCTTTTGTAAGCCTTGTATATTTCATCTGTAGCTATATATGTTTCAAGTCAGATGTAATTTGACAATTAAAATTTCTTGAGTATCTAAAACCGTTTTGATGCGCATGAAATTTCAAAAAATAAGCCCTCCAGTAAACTGAAAGGCTTGTAACCATATTTTTAATCAAAAACTATTTTTGTTCCGCAATTACTTCAAATGGGAAATCTACAACTACATCTCTGTGCAATCTTATTTGCGCATTATATGGGCCAGTTCTTTTAACGGAACCACCCAAGATGTTGATGAATTTCTTATCAATTGCATGTCCTTCTTTTTCCAAAGCAGCGGCCAAATCAATTGTGGTAACAGATCCAAATAACTTATCTCCGGCTCCAGTCTTAGCAGTGATTTTAAGTTCCAATGCTTTTAAAGACTCTGCGGTCTTATTGGCAGCATCCACAACTTTCTTTTCTTTATGTGCTCTTTGTTTTAGATTTTCGGCCAGGACCTTCTTAGCGGAGATTGTAGCCATTGCGGCCAAACCATTAGGAATAAGGTAATTTCTACCATATCCATTTTTTACGCTAACCAAATCATCTTTAAAACCTAAGTTTTCTACGTCTTTCTTTAATATAAGCTCCATGATTTCTTTTCTTTTATTTTAATAAATCACCAACGTATGGCATTAACGCCAAATGACGAGCTCTCTTTACGGCCTGGGCAACCTTTCTTTGATACTTTAAAGAAGTACCAGTAAGTCTTCTTGGCAATAATTTACCTTGTTCGTTCACCAACTTCATTAAAAAATCTGGATCCTTGTAATCCACGTACTTGATGCCGGACTTTTTAAACCTACAATACTTCTTCTTTGTGTTGGTCTCAATGTTCAAAGGGGTAAGATATCTTATCTCCCCATCTTTTTTACCTTTTGCTTGTTGTTGTAATGTTGCCATGGTTCTTAAGCTTTAGCGGTTTTGTTTCTTGTTCTTCTTTTTTCTGCCCATGCCACTGCATGTTTGTCCAACTTAACGGTCAAAAATCGCATAACGCGCTCATCTCTCCCAAACTCCTGTTCGTAAGGTAGTACTACCTGACCAAGATCGGTGAATTCGAACAAGTGGTAAAATCCACTTTTTTTGTTTTGGATGGGGTACGCTAATTTTTTTAGCCCCCAATTTTCTTTGGATACCATTTTGGCTCCATTCTTAATTAAGAAATCTTCAAATTTCTTAACTGTTTCCTCTATCTGTACATCAGATAGAACGGGATTCAAAATGAAAACAGTTTCGTAATGGTTCATATTATATTTTGTTTTAAGGAGTGCAAAAATAG
>JBARUM010000620.1:0-5417 GCA_049645725.1 Maribacter sp. | reverse complement strand
CAATATAAAAGGCGGAGCATTGCTCCGCCTTTCCCCCAAATCTTACCATGAACTTAACCTACTTATGCTATGGTTCTCCAAAGATATATCATGTTCCTGGCGAATAAAAAGGTATTGGATTAAAGCCCTAATCCTTGGCTGAATTACCTCTTCTGTATTATTGCCCTACATTGCAGATGTAAAAGGAATACAAACTTGAATTGATACAATATAAAAGGCGGAGCATTGCTCCGCCTTTCCCCCAAATCTTACCATGAACTTAACCTACTTATGCTATGGTTCTCCAAAAGTATGTGATGTCCGGTATTGAAAAAAAGGTATTGGTCAAACGTCCTATAAAAAGGTTCAATGACCCTTCCTTGAAAATTATTCTTTAAATATGTTTAGAAATGACAAGCTTTAGAAAATAGCTTAACATATGGAAATAAAAAAGGTGGAGAGTTCTCCACCTTTTTTGCCCCAAATCTTACCATGAACTTAACCTACTTATGCTATGGCAGGTCTAAAATAGAGCGGTACTGTTGAAATGGACTATTCAATCGATAAACGACTAGTTTTATCGATGAAATACAAACAATGATGTATTTCATCGATTCATATATCAATATGCCCTTTCGTTTTTACCCTCGTAAAAGTTAATAAAAGCCCTGTTTACTACCTTATTTCCTCCCGGGGTTGGATAGTTCCCAGTAAAGTACCAGTCTCCTAAATTTTTAGGACACGCTTTATGTAAACTTGATATGCTTTGATAGATAATCCTAACTTCTGCTTTGATGTCATGAGGACTAAGTAGTTCCCCTATTTTTTTAGATATTTCATTTGCTGTGAAAGGGGCATAGAATTCCTTTACGTAATTAACCACATCTCTGTCATTTGATTTTACTTGGTTAACGCATTTTTTATAAATGTCTTCAACAACTTTTAGGGAATTATGATCCTTATGAAGGTCTAAAGTGGCCCTGAAAGCAATAAAATCCTCTAGCTTGGCCATATCAATACCATAACAATCCGGATATCTAATCTGTGGGGCAGAGGATACCACAATAATCTTTTTTGGGCAAAGGCGGTCAAGAATACGTAGGATACTCTTTTTTAATGTGGTACCTCTTACGATACTATCATCAATAATGACAAGGTTATCTTCTTTTTTTACGGAACCATAAGATATATCGTATACGTGGGTAACTAAATCGTCTCTGCTATCGTCCTGAGTTATAAACGTTCTAAGTTTGGCATCTTTGATCGCCACTTTTTCAATTCTTGGTCTTACCTCAAGAATTTCGTGCAGTTCCTCGCTAGTTATTTTAGAACCTATAGAAAGAATTTGTTCTTCTTTTTTTTTGTTTAGATAATTCTGAGCCTCCTTGACCATTCCAAAAAAGGAAGTTTCGGCCGTGTTGGGGATATAGGAAAAAACGGTGTTTTTGATATCATGGTCAATCTCCTTAATGATTTGTGGAAATACCAATTTGCCCAGTTCTTTCCGTTCTTGATAAATCTCTTTATCACTTCCTCGTGAGAAATAAATACGCTCAAAGGAACAGGCTTTACGCTCGGTTGGTTCTAAAATTTCTTTAATAGCAGTGGAGCCGTTCTTTTTTACAATTATAGCATGGCCTGGATCTAATTCCTTTACATTTTCGTAAGGAACGTTGAAAACTGTTTGAATGGCCGGTCTTTCTGAAGCTACGACTACTACTTCATCATCCTTATAATAATATGCCGGTCGTATACCAGCTGGATCGCGCAGTACAAAAGCATCACCGTGTCCTATTAAACCTGCCATGGCGTAACCACCATCAAAATTTTTAGCTGCCCTCCTTAGGATTTTAGAAACTTTTAGCCGTTCCGCAATAATGGCGGTAGCCTCCTTTTTGGTATAGCCTTCCTTCTTTATCTGCTTATATAATTTAGCGACTGCATCATCAAGAAAATGACCTATTTTTTCCATTACCGTTACGGTATCTGCCATCTCTTTTGGGTGTTGCCCCAATTGCACTAGATTATCGAACAACTCGTCAACGTTGGTCATATTAAAATTTCCGGCTACAATTAGATTACGGTGCATCCAATTGTTCTGTCTCAAAAACGGATGTACACTCTCTATGCTGTTTTTCCCGAAAGTGCCGTAGCGTACGTGGCCCAAGAGTAGTTCTCCAATGTAGGGGATATTCTTTTTCTGAAGTGCCACATTATTCTCGTATTCCGGATGCTCTTTAAGCTCTCTATTGATGCGGTCGTTGATTTGCGCAAAAATGTCCTGAATAGGTTGTTGTTGGCAAGATCGGACGCGACTCATATATCTCTGGCCGGCATCTACATCCAATTTAATACTGGCAAAACCTGCACCATCCTGACCACGGTTGTGCTGTTTTTCCATCATGAGGTACATTTTATTTACGCCATAAAACGCAGACCCATATTTTTCTTTATAATACTCAAGAGGTTTGAGTAATCGGATTACAGAGATGCCACACTCGTGCTTAATAGCGTCACTCATTGTTAATTATATTTTAATATTGCATGAACTTATATAACTCTCTTTTTTGAACTAACACTAACTTCACCTCTCCTTTGGCAAGGTCAGAACAGAAGTTGTTCTGTTTTGGGTAAGAACAAAAAAAGCCCCAATTATGGGGCGCGGGGTTATTGAAATTCAATATCAAATTGTGTTAATGCTTTAAATTGATGTAATCTTTTATTTACTTCTTCGCGTTCTAAGTTGATCATGCGCTCCGTTCCAAATTTTTCCACAGAGAAGGATGCTAGATTAGAACCATGAATTACAGCTTTCTTCAGATTTTCGAATGAGGTATCTTCCGTAGCTGCCAAATACCCAGAAAACCCACCTGCAAATGTATCACCTGCACCTGTTGGGTCAAAGACCTCTTCTAAGGGTAGTGCCGGAGCAAAGAAAACTTGATTGTTGTAAAACAATAAAGCACCGTGTTCTCCTTTTTTTATAACTACGTATTTGGGACCCATTTTATAAATTTTATGAGCAGCTCTTACCAAAGAATATTCCCCCGTCAATTGCCGTGCCTCTTCATCGTTTATTGTTAGAACATCAATACGTTTTATAACGTTCAATAATTCGTCCAAGGCGTTATCCATCCAAAAATTCATCGTATCCAGAATGATGAGTTTTGGTCGTTTTTCCATTTGATCAATTACACTTAATTGTACACTTGGGTGTAAGTTGCCCAACATTACAACATCGGCATCTGTATAATTGGGAGGAACAACAGGATTAAAATCAGCCAAGGTATTTAGCTCGGTTATTAAAGTATCACGAGAGTTTAAATCGTTATGGTATTTTCCTTTCCAATAGAAAGTCTTACCTCCTTTTACTATTTCCAACCCTTCTAGGTTAATGTTCTTTTTGGAGAGAAGTTCTAAATATGCAGCCGGCAAATCGTCGCCAACAATGGAAACAATTGCAGTATTTACATTGAACTGAGATGCTGCCAGACCAATAAAGGTAGCTGCACCACCTAGAATTTTATCCGTTTTACCAAAAGGAGTTTCAATTTCGTCAAAAGCAACAGTCCCTACGATAACTAACTTACCCATTTTGTTGGTTAAAATTAAGTTGCAAATATACGGTTTTGAAATACCATTTTAAGCTTGGGTCAAGATGTAATTAGGAATAGTTATTAAGAAGATATTTTAAGGAAGTTAATTTTTTATTTCCTCCCAAAATCTGCAGGAATTTCCCCCCAAGCCTTGGTTTCCCACTTTACGATGGGTGTTTCGTATCGGTTTTTCTTCAACCAGTCCACGGCACGGCGGATCAGTTCAAAAAGGGCTTTGTTCTTGGACGTCTCCGCTAATTTAGTATTGCAATTTTTCTTTCTCACCCAACTCATAGCGGTACGGGAATCGGTATAAATAATCCTATCGCTCTTGCGCTCCTTAAGAAAAGCCAACCCATGCACAATGGCCAAAAACTCTCCTATATTATTGGTCCCTTCAGGAAAAGGCCCTTGTTTGAATAACTTTTTACCCGTTTTGGTGTCAACACCTTGGTATTCCATAACACCCGGGTTACCACTAGAAGCCGCATCAACAGAAATAGAATGGTAATTGGGCTGACCAATCTTTAATAATTCGATAGGGGATAGTGTGGTTTCACCCTTTTTCTTACCTTTAAAATCTTCGTAATTACCGTTAAAAGCTTTCTGCGCAAGAGCAAAGGTTCCAAAAGATTTGTATTCAGCGCCCTTATAACCATCAATAGCTTTTTTACAGTCAGCCCATGTTTTATGAATACCAGGTTGCTTACCCTTCCAGACCACATAGAATTTTTCTTTTTTTGCCATTAGGATTTGGCTAAGACTTTTTCGAGCACTTTTGGAAAGTGCTCATACTCTAATTCGTGAATTTTTTCAGCTATCTCCTCCGGAGTATTTTCTGGTAAAACCGATGTTCTTGCCTGATGTATAATTGCCCCCTCATCATATTCCTCATTTACATAATGTATGGTAATACCTGTTTCTGTATCCCTACTTTCCTTTACCGCTTTGTGCACATGCATGCCATACATACCTTTCCCGCCATATTTTGGCAGGAGAGCAGGATGAATATTAATGATTTTATTTGGGAAGGCTTCAATCAAGTTTGTTGGAATTTTCCAAAGAAAACCTGCAAGCACGATCAAGTCCGGACCAATGGAGCGGAGTATATCCAAAACACAATCACTACCATTAAATGCTTGTTTGTTGAAATATAAGCAGCAAATATTTAGCCTGTTACACCTATCTATGACTTTGGCATCCCTTTTGTTAGTTAATACAGCGGTGACTGTAATAGTACTCTTATCACTAAAATAGTTTACAATGTTCTCAACATTAGAACCTGAACCGGATGCAAAAAGAACAATTCGTTTAGTGTTCAACAGAAATAGATTTTAAGTTTAGTAGTACCATTTACCTCCCCAAAGAAAGTAAGGCAAAAATAATATAAACTAAAGAGACCTGCCTGGCGGCAGACTAGGAATTAAGTAATTGGCACAGGTTCGCAATAAAAGAACAAATAAAACCTTGTGGGCTAAAGGCTTAATTTTAGATTGAAAAGATTCTTGAATGTGTATAATTTTCTTAAATTACAGCACATTTTAACGACAATTAGTGTTATTCAACCAAAGTTTTTTATTTTTGCCATCAATTTAAATTTTAAAACCAATATTATTATGTCAGACATTGCATCAAGAGTAAAAGCTATCATCGTTGATAAATTGGGTGTTGATGAAAATGAAGTGGTAACGGAAGCTAGCTTTACGAACGACCTAGGGGCAGATTCATTGGATACCGTGGAGTTAATCATGGAATTCGAAAAGGAATTTGATATTCAGATCCCCGATGATCAAGCCGAGAACATCGCGACCGTTGGCCAAGCTATCAGTTATATAGAAGAAG
>JBARUM010000619.1:0-7095 GCA_049645725.1 Maribacter sp. | reverse complement strand
ACCTGAAACTATACCCAGACCAAAAAAACTGGCGGACAGTTCGTTGAAGCCCCATTCTAATTCTAAAAGACCATAAATAACTATTCCGAAGGTAATGCCTAACGAAATTAGAATGGCTTTACTTCTTAGGCTCAAAATATCATGTGTAGAGGACATGCTAATTTTCTCTACCCTATTCTTTTTTGAATATTGTAGTAGATATAATATCCAGACTGTAAAAGCAATGAATAGGACCACAAAACGCAATTCACTCCCTGAAAGCAATGGGAGCCCAGCCTCTTTTTGGGCTACGAGTACGGCAAATGGATTGGATGGGCTAAAGGAACTTCCTAAAACCGTAGAACCGTAGCTCATATATAAAGTAGTGAAAACGTCGTAGCCCAAACTACGTCCAAAAAGCAGTAAAATGGGCATCATTGCAATTAATTCTTCTTGCATTCCAATTGTCGCGCCGGTAGCCGTAAATAGTGCAGAGACAAGAATCAATGCAATTACCTCCTTACCTTTTAATAGCCTAACTAATTTATTCAATCCTTGATTAAGCGCTCCGGTTTTTTCAATGATATAAAAGCTTCCACCCAGTAAAAGAATTAGTACAATAACATCGGCCCTACCTGTGATACCCTTTGGAATTGCTACAAGCAAATCAAAAACAGATAGGTTTTGGGAAGTAATCTGTTCATAAGAATTACTGACCACTTTGGTAAGTCCAGTTTTGGAATCTGTAACCCTTTGGTAGGCACCCTGTGGTATTAAGTTGGTGAGAATCCACGATAAGACTATTACCGATATAATTATAACAAAGGCGTTAGGGAATTTTTTCATTCAGGCTGTGTTGCAGCATAGAATAAAATCAAAAGCAAAACCCGAAAGTATATTTCGGGTCTTACATAGGTTGGTTATTAAAAATCAATTGCGAATTTATGGTGTCTATTGGCGTTCAGCTGCCTTTATTTGAGGACTAAGGCCACTAAGATCATTTCTTACCTCCCATATCTCGACCTGATCACCATGTGTTGTTGCCTCTAAATCTGCCAGAAAGCCAGAAAAACTTCCTGCTCCATGTACCTCTTCAAAGTATTTTTTAAACTTATCTTCTCTTGCTAACCAAGATGAATTGTCAAAAAAATCGACCCATCCGAAATCCAACCCATCCATATTGTTCATTTCGTTAGAATAAACACCATAAATTTGATCGGGCATTTTTTCCTTGTATACTTTTACGACCTTTTTAAGAACTTTCTCAATAAAATCCTGTTGTTTGAAGCGCTTAACATCGATCATAAAAACGGATAGTTTTTTAAGTCCAAAATCCTTAGAAAAGTTGGATAGTTCTGGATGCATTTTCATATAATTTACTCTTACCTCTGGTGTAAGGTATTTAGAAACATTATGATTGTTATTATCGGAATGATCTTTACCCGCTGGCCTTGCATCTATGGTACTCCAGGTAAAAGGCCCCATATTTAGCATATACTTACCGGCATTAGGACCGTTTAGAATATTATAGACTCTTGCGCCGTAAGGACCATCGCTGTGAAATTTCTTGTTGTGGGCTGCAATACCCGCTTCAAATTCAACAATTTTTTCCGGATTTACAGTCAACATCACATTTTCAAAGATTAGGTCTTCGTTGGTCTGTGCGGTCATCATCAGTGGCACTAAAAACAGTTTAAAAAGTAATTGTCTCATTGGTTCTTTATTGGTTAATACTTATGTGCTTTCAGTAAGTCGATATTTTTTATAAAAACAGACGGGTTAAATAATGACAACGCTTTGACTAATTCGCAATTCAAAAACTAATTATGTATAGTATTATCATCTGTCTTTCCTTGAAGACCATAACCCGTCTGTATGTATTTTATTTACTACTAACCTAACCGGGTCCCTCCAAAATTCCCCCGAAATTGGAAGGTTTGCCCAGTCAGGCATGGTCTTTAATTATTTGGACATGGCGTCTGCAAGTTGTTTGGTGTCCACATACTGTTGAAAACCGATTACCTTACCATCTTTGAGCGTCCACAGGTGGGCGGCCTGTGCATCTATACTTGCTTCGTTCTTGAGTTTGCCATTGTACCTTAGGGTTGCGAGTACTTTGTCGTTGGCCATTTCGTGCAATTCTAGATTTTCCAGACCAAAAGATTCATAGTCTTCCCCTATTCTTTCAAATATTCCTTTTGAGACAGCATCTGGCCCTTTGTAAGGGTTACCGTCGGAATAGGCATTTCCTTCAGCTTCCATCCACACCACATTAGGGTCCAGGGAAGCAAGAACTTCTGGAATGGCACCTTTCGCAAAGGATTGGTACATGGCATTAACGATTGCCCTATTGTTTTCAGGAGGGAGATTGTTCATAGCATCTATTTTCTGAAGTGCCAAGAGCATCTGAGAATTATCCCAATTGCCACTTGAACGAACAATTTTACCATCTTTGAATTGTGCGGTTAGATGAATAGGAATTTTGATTTTCTCGCCGCTAGCTTTCAGTGTACCTTCCCAATCACCCCAAAAATTGACCCATGTATCTCCTTTATCAGTCAACACCATTTCATACTCTTGATCCTTTTCTATAAAACCACGGCTAGATAGATTAGTACCAGATTGCTTGTGGTAATCTACCATTTCGTCAAGTGATAGACCAATATCTGAATTGTTGAATGTTTTAGCGGTATCAGCATAATGGGCGGTCATTGCTTCCCAATTTTGCTCGTTATAATCTTTGATAACCGATTTAAAGGTGTCTATCTCAGGCGAATTTTGAGTATAACGCTGTTTTTGGTTACAGGCCGTAAGACAAACTATTGCAAGGCATACCAGTATATTATTTTTCATGTTTCTTATATTTTAAGGTTGATAGAAGGCCTGGATATGAATATCCAAGGTTTTATATTTTTAGTTGGAAGAATACGCCATATCGGGTCTCATTTGACCTTCTATAATTTCGTATTCCAAAAGTTCGGATTGGAAATCTATCCACGTTTTTTCCCATTGCTGACCCAAAAGCTTGTTGTTCTCTGCAATTTTAGTCGCGTAGTCAATGGGATCTATAGCGGCTATTGCGACCATATAAAAAGCGCCACGTGTACCAAAACCGCTTTTGTACAACCTATAATGAACTTTTGAATTGTTACGCTCAAAAAGATTTTTGATTGCCATTGCCTTTTCTCTCACCATATTTCTATTAGCAGGGGTATAATGGAAATAGTGGAATTTTCGATAGTCTTGTCCTTCTGGCGTTTGCGTGATACCTCCTGGCATATAGCTAAGTTCTTCGTCCAAAGAGATTACATAATCATGTTCTGTATCATAACTCTTATCCATTTCATCGAACAATGTGCTCATTGCACCCGGATCCATTTTTTCAGATAAGGTATTAAAGGCAGTATAATTAATGTCTGCCATTGATTCTATTGGACTTACCCAAAGATATCTGTGGTCTGTAGTATTGGTGACAATAGTACTAACACCTTTAATGTTGTGCTTTTTTAAGTTGGATGTCAAATCTTTGCAGACCGTTTCATAAGAGGAGACCATAGCGGGCTTTACTACGTCTTCATGAACCCAAAATGATTTTGATTTTTTTTCCTGTGCACTCAAAGTAGTTATGGTACCTAGTGCAAAAATTACCAGTAAAAATTTGGTTCTTAATTTTCTCATAAGTAATAGAATTTATTGTTAGTATTCAAATGCTAATTTTTACTCCATATTAGGAGGAAGTAGAGCATAGCCCCAATCCTCCATAATACCTAAAATGTTAAAAAATGAATTTTCATGAATTAGCTGCCCCTCAGCGTCAAAAGTGAGGACACTAAAACCTTCTGTTTTACTCTTTTTACCTGTTGGTGTCATATCTCCGAACATACCCGTATTGGTTCCTTTACTTGTCCAACTGACGTATGAGCGATTTCCTTGTATAATGATTTCGTTTCCCACCACCTTAAGGTCAGGCAACGCAGTATGCCAAAAGTTCATTGTTTTGTTAAGTCCCTTTTGATTGTTAGAGGTAATCTCACCGTTCACGTTGCGTATGATGTTTCTTATGGCAATCTTTTTTATCATCATAGAATCGTTATTGTTCCATGCCTTCAAGTAATTTTTGGAGGATTCTTTAAGTGTCGCTACAGTTGTAGTTCTAATCGTTTGGGTATCCTGCTTTTCCTGCTCTTTATAGTCTTTACATGAGATGCCTGGGGAAAGAGTAATAATTATTAGAAGAAGAATCAATTTTCCCATGACCAAGTGTTGTTTGCCGGTGCTTCTTATACTGATGCATTTACGAACTACAACGAATAAAGCATTTTGTATTTGATTTAAAAAGGGGATTAGGACGAAGGGGCTCTTTTTCTGTCCCAGAGTGTTCTATTATTTATCTAGCACTAAATCGATATAATGTTGTATATTTATTATAACACTTTCCTCGGCACCACAGTTAACCAATCAATAAATGAGAAGCTTTTTTGTAAAAGCAGTTTGTTTTTGTGTTTTTTTCATTTTGAAATGTGATTTTACTTTTGCCCAATTTATAGACTTTACTAGCGAAAACCCCTACAAAAAAGTATTTGTTGAAACCGATAATTTTGGCAGTTCATATCTTAATCTTCTTGAAGATGCCTATCCGAAAGCAAAAAATGATTCTATCAAATTCGCGATATTAAATGACCTAGCATATTATACCCATACGCAAAATCTCTTAAAGGCAATGGATTTTACTAGAAGAGGTCTCAAGCTTACAAGGGAAAAGGGAGATAAGATATGGGAGGGCAGATTTCAAATAACACAAGGGGCAATTTTCCTACGAATGGAAAAGCTAGACAGCGCGACAATTGTTCTGGAATCTGCTAAAACGAAAGTTTTGCCAAGCGATCTTCCTCTTTTAACAACACAATTGGGCTATGTTTTTGAGCGGAGGGGTCAAATTGATAAAGCTGCTGATTACGCTTTGGAAACCTTGAACCTGGGGAGAGAACTAAATGATAAATGGGCTTTGGCAATTGCATACAGTGATTTAAGTAATCTTTTTTGGAAACAGTCTAAATTGGATACCGCACTTGAATATGGCCTTGAGTCTTTAAAAATATTTGAAGAACGGGGTATGAACGATTTGGATTATGGTTTTACGCTATTTGTCGTCGGTAACGTCTATTTATCGTTGAACGATTATGAAAATGCTTCACATTACTTTCGTCATTCTATTGTCCTTGGAGAGCGTTACGGGTTTTATAATAATCTAAGTGACGTTTATATACTTATGGTCGATTTGCACTTAGGCCTAAATGAGATAGACCAAGCCGAAGCGGCAGGAGCAAATGCCCTTAAATATGCCAAATTGCTAAACAACGATTTTATGACCATGCGCAGCTGGCTTGCTATAGGGAAGGTGCAAAACTTGCAGGGTAAACAAGAATTAGCGATTGAAAGTCTTACTAAATGTATTTTAGTGGCAACAGAAGATTTTGGGGATACTTTTTATTTGAGCTTGGCCTATGAGGCCTTAGGTAATGCATATGCCGCAAATCAACAGTATGAAAAGGCGTACTTAGCCTTCACCGAATACGATAAATATAGGGGTTTAGTGTTTACGGTGGAATCGGATCAACGTACGGCACTTATACGCAACGAGTTTGATCTAGAGGATAAAGAGGAAATTATCCAGAAACAGGAAAGTAAGATCATACAGCAACGAACACGTCAAAACTTAACAGTAATCATAGCTGTCCTGCTACTTTTACTTTCCCTTCTGTCTTACAAGGCTATGCGAAATAAATTCAAGACAAATCTATTGCTTAAACAACAGAACGATGAAAAAGAATTCTTACTTAAAGAAATTCATCACAGGGTAAAGAATAATTTAGAAATCGTTTCAAGTCTTTTATCCTTACAATCGGCCCAGATTAATGACCGAAATATTTTAAATGTAATCGAAGCAAGTCAGCATAGAGTTCAGTGTATGAGCATGATTCATCAAAAACTCTATAGGGCCGAGAATTTAGCAGCCATCGAAATGAAAGAATATTTTCTAAACCTTTCTGAATATATCGTGGATGCGTTTGGTTTAAGTAATCAAGTCAAAGTAAAGGTAATCATGGAAAAAATTGAACTTGATATCGACTTGGCAATACCTATAGGGTTGATAGTTAATGAGTTAATTACTAATTCTTTAAAATACGCTTTTCCAAATAAGAAGGAAGGCTTGATTAACATATCCCTTTCGGCCAGAGGAGATAAATTACATTTAGAGGTTGTGGATGATGGTATTGGAATGAACACGTTATCTGAAGTCAGAGGTACTGGTTTTGGTTCACAACTGATTAAATTACTTACAGAACAACTTGATGGTAAAATGGAGTTGAGCACAAAAAAGGGTACCACAGTATCCATACAATTTCAACTAAATAAAGCGGCATAGTGAAGGAAACTATTAGGATATTGATCGTTGAAGACGACATGATTATTGGGTCCAACTTGTCCTTGCAATTAACGAATTTGGGATATGAGGTAGATGGGTTGACATCAAGAGGTGAAGACGCAATTATGCAGGTACGGAAGAATGCTCCTGATATTCTTTTATTAGACATCAACTTAAAAGGAAAATTGAACGGAATTGAAACGGCCAAAGCTATTTTGGCATTCCAAGACATTCCAATAATATATCTCACAGCCAATTCAGATGAGGCTACCTTCAACCAGGCCAAAGAAACCCACCCCAAGGCATTTATAACCAAACCTTTTAATAGGTTGAACCTTCAAAGAACTATAGCACTTGTGGTGGAAGAATTGAGCGAAAAGAAATTGATTACACCTTCCAATAACATTGAAGTGTTGAATGATCGTGTCTTTGTCCGCCACAACGGAAAGATGGAAAAATTACTGTTGAATGATATTCTGTTTGTAGAAGCGGATAGGAACTATTGTAACCTAGTAACCAACACAACCGTACACGTTCTTACCAATACGCTCAAGGTGATGGAAGAAAAACTCCCTAAATCCAGCTTTATTCGTGTGCATCGCTCCTACATAATTAACATTTTTTGATTGGATGTTTTGGCCGAGGGGCATTTAGAGATTGGAAGAAAGTTTATTCCCATTGGGAAATCA
>JBARUM010000618.1:0-1883 GCA_049645725.1 Maribacter sp. | reverse complement strand
TCGTCAACAAGATGGACAAACTCGGTGCCGACTTCTACTTCACAGTGGACACCATCAAGGACCGTCTTGGCGCGATGCCGCTGGTCATCCAGTTGCCGATCGGTGCCGAGAACGACTTCATCGGTGTTATTGACCTGATCAAGATGCGCGCGCTGACCTGGCGTGGCGAGGTCGCCATTGGCGAGGACTACACCGTCGAAGAGATTCCGGCCGATCTGGCCGATCGGGCCGCGGAGTATCGCGAAGCGCTGATTGAGCAGGTCGCCGAGCAGGACGACGCCATGATGGAGAAGTACCTTGGCGGCGAAGAGATCACCGAGGCTGAGTTGGTTGCTGGCATCCGCCATATGACCGTCAACTCCATGGCCTACCCGGTCTTGTGTGGCTCCGCGTTCAAGAACAAGGGCGTTCAGCCCATGCTCGACGCGGTCATCTCCTACCTTCCTTCACCGATCGAAGTGCCGCCGATGGTGGGCCACGACGTGCGCGATGAAGAACTGGAAATCATCCGCAAGCCATCAGCCGACGAGCCCTTCGCCGCTTTGGCCTTTAAAGTCGTCACCCACCCGTTCTTCGGTCGGCTCACCTACGTCCGCGTCTACTCCGGGCGGGTTGAAGCCGGCACGGGCGTGATGAACTCGACCAAGGGCTCCAAGGAACGCATCGGCAAGTTGTTCCAGATGCACTCCAACAAGGAGAACCCTGTCGGGTTTGCCACTGCGGGCCACATCTACGCGATGATCGGCTTGAAGAACGTCACCACCGGCGACACGCTCTGCGATCCCAAGGAGCAGGTGTTGCTGGAGTCGATGAGTTTCCCGGCCCCAGTGATCCACGTGGCCATCGAGCCGAAGACGAAAAGTGACCAGGAAAAGCTCGGCACCGCGATCCAGAAGTTGGCCGAGGAAGACCCGACCTTCTCGGTGCGACAGGATGAGGAGACCGGTCAGACCGTCATCGGCGGCATGGGCGAGTTGCATCTCGACATCCTGGTGGACCGGATGCGTCGCGAGTTCCGGGTCGAAGCCAACGTCGGTGCGCCGCAGGTGGCCTACCGCGAGACGATCCGCAGGCCGGTCGTGAAGTACGACTTCACGCACAAGAAGCAAACCGGTGGCTCGGGCCAGTTCGCCAAGGTGCAGATTACGTTGGAGCCGCTGGAGTCAACTGAAGGCGAGCTCTACGAGTTCTCCAACTCGGTCACCGGTGGGCGTATCCCCAAGGAGTACATACCCAGCGTCGACCACGGAATCCAGGACGCCATGCAGCTGGGCATTCTGGCCGGCTACCCGATGGTAGGCATCAAGGCCACCTTGTTGGATGGCGCATACCACGACGTTGACTCCTCGGAGATGGCGTTCAAGATCGCCGGCTCGATGGTCTTCAAGGAGGCCGCCCGCAAGGCCGACCCGGTGCTTTTGGAGCCGGTCATGGCGGTCGAGGTGCGCACGCCCGAGGAGTACATGGGCGATGTCATCGGAGACGTCAACTCGCGCCGCGGACAGATCCAGGCGATGGAGGACATCAGTGGCGCTAAGGTAGTACGCGCGCTGGTTCCGTTGTCGGAGATGTTCGGCTATGTGGGCGACGTGCGCTCACGTACTCAGGGCCGGGCCAACTACACCATGCAGTTCGACTCCTACGCCGAGGTTCCGCGGAACGTGGCAGAAGAGATCATCAAAAAGATTCGTGGCGAGTGAAGCACCCTTCTCGCTGCACAATAGAGGCAAGACCATAGAGACTACCCAGGTCAACTAGCACATCCACCCACAGCTCGCTGCTGCATCAGAGTCGGTAGCGGAACGTAACAAGTCCAACAGGAGGACCCCCAGTGGCGAAGGCTAAGTTCGAGCGGAGCAAGCCGCACGTCAACATCGGCACCA
>JBARUM010000617.1:0-24793 GCA_049645725.1 Maribacter sp. | reverse complement strand
TACAATTATTTTCTACAATAACGATTTTGAAATCTTTATAGATCCCGAAGGGGATACCCATAATTATTATGAATATGAAATGAATGCTTTAAATACGATTTGGGATTTATTTTTATCAAAACCCTATCGTAATGGCGGTCGTATTTTAGATGGTTGGGATTTTAAAGGATTAAAATCTGCCGTACACATTCAAGGCACCATTAATGACGCGTCAGATATTGATGAAGGATGGACTGCGGAAATTGCCATTCCTTGGTCTTTTATTACAGAACCTGGAAAAAGAACGGTTATTCCTGAAAACAAATTCTGGCGAATAAATTTTTCAAGGGTAAATTGGGACTTTGACCTTAAAAACGGCCGTTACTCAAGAAAAAAAGATGCATCGGGTGAATATCTACATGAAAACAATTGGGTATGGTCGCCCCAAGGGGTATTAAATATGCACGAACCTGAACATTGGGGTTATGTCTATTTTTCCACAGATACAGTTGGCGAAGAATCCCAATTTGAAATTCCCAAAGATGAGCACATTAAATGGTATTTGTATGAACTATACAGAGATTTCAAAGATAAAAATAAGGGCAAAGTTGCCTGGACACAAATCAATAGAAAGTTACAAGGTGAAGCCAAACCAATTTTAGACAAAGTCGTTATTCCTGTCTTGGAAAAGAACACCTTTGGAATAGCTATATGGGCAAAAAGTCCGTTTACAAACAAAAAACTTGTGATACACAACGATGGAAAATTTGAAACTTACAACGATGAGTAAAATTGTCTGTATAAAACTATTAGTTCTTATTACCACTTTATTAGCCATTTCATGTAACTCTAATAAAAAAGAAAAGGGAACTATATCTCAGAGTGATTTGGAAAAATCTGAAGAAGTACAAAAAACATCTTTTAAACTATGGACTTGGGTAACTGCTGATAAAGAAAGATCTGACAGTTCATTTGGGGTAGAATTTAAAAAGTACGGAGAAAATGGTATTGACGCAGTTTTAATAAACACGTACGGAGATCCGCAGCTTTTAAAAAGATTGGTGCCAATCGCCAAGAAGTTTAATTTAGAAGTCCACGCATGGATGTTCACAATAAATAGACCTGGTGATAAAGTCGCCGAGCAACATCCGGAATGGTATGCGGTAAGTAGGGACGGCAAATCCTGTTATGACAATCCACCCTATGTAGGATATTACAAATGGTTATGTCCTACAAGAAAAGAATCCAGGGAGCATATTCTAAGTTTAATAGAAGGCTTGGTAAAAGTTGACGGAGTTAGTAGTTTTCATTTAGATTATATTAGATATTCAGATATTTTTTTGCCCATTGGCCTTTTACCTAAATATGATTTGGTACAGGATGAAGAACTTCCCAGATACGATTTCTGTTATTGTGAAGTATGCCTTTCGGAATTTGAAGAAGAACATCATAAAAACCCAAAAGATTTTAGCAATCCTTCCATAGACATGGAATGGAAAAATTTTAGGCTCAACAAGGTTAAAGCTATTGTGGACGATGCATACAAAATTGCACATACAAACAATAAGTTATTAACTGCCGCCGTATTCCCATATCCAGAGATGGCCGACCATATGGTACGTCAACGTTGGGATAAATGGAATGTTGATGCTGTATTACCCATGATTTACAATGTATTCTACAACGAGGAGATAGATTGGATAGGTTACGCTACCAGGCAGGGAATACAGGATCTTAAGGGCAGGGATACAGAACTACATACTGGAATCTATGTTCCTGAAATGACTGCTGATGAATTAAAAGAGGCTATTAGTCAAGCAAAAGAAAATGGTGCAAAAGGAGCTGCTTTTTTTGATGGCCCGGCAATTACACCTAAACAATGGGAAGTTATAAAAAGGGTTAAGAGCGAATAAATGAATAATCCAACTTATTAAATATTACTTTTCGCAACTATTTTTTAAGTTGTAGGTAAAAGTTAACAACTCAATTCAATACAATTCAACTGGAATTATTAGTGTAATTTTAATGGTGAAATTTGATAAATCTGATGGAATTATAAAGTAAAAACAATCAATATTTTCTAAATAATCGCTGCAGCCCCATGTTGTCTTAAATCAACCCAAAAGTCTAACCATACCAATTTAGATTGGCCAAAAAAATCAAATAAATGAAACAAATATTCAAATCCATTCTTATTATATTTCTTTTTTGCTTTTTCACTAAAACCCAATTAAAAGCGCAATCGTCTAAAGTAAAAGATTACACGCAATATGTTAATCCCTTTATCGGAACGTCAAATTTTGGCGCTACCAATCCCGGGCCAATAGCGGTAAGAGGCATGGTCAACATTTCTCCTTTTAATGTGGCGGGTTGGGAAAATCTACCGCTAGAAAAGGATAGTAGATGGCTTTCTACACCTTACGTTCACGAAAATAAATTTATAACAGGGTTTAGCCATATTAATCTAAGTGGTGTTGGTTGTCCGGACCTAGGTGTAATCTTGGCAATGCCAACAACAGGAAAATTAGAAACAAATCACTTAAAATATGGCTCTACCTATTCCGATGAAATTTCAAAAGTAGGATACTATTCCAGCCATTTAGACAAATACGATATAAAAGTAGAAGCTACCACATCTACCAGAACAGGAATAAGCAACTATATTTTTCCGGAGGGAGAAGCTAATATTCTTTTGAATCTTGGGCTAGGTCTTACCAACGAGCAAGGAGCAAGGGTACGAATTGTCTCCCCAACGGAAATCGAAGGTGTTCGCACGGTAGGTTCCTTTTGTTATTATAAACCAGAAGAAGCATATCCCGTTTACTTCGTCGCTAAATTCTCTAGGCCAGCTGCGAAATATGGTATTTGGAAAAAATCATCGAAAACTACTGGAGTGGAAACGCAATGGATGGAGTCAAATGGAGAAAATTACAACGGCAAAATTTTAATCAAAGGGCAGTTTATGCAAGAGGTCGTTGGGGACAGTATTGGAGCATACGTGAGCTATAAATTCGATGTACCCACTCGTGTAGAAATGAAGGTAGGTGTTTCTTACGTAAGCATAAAAAACGCTCGGGAGAATTTAGAAAATGAAACAGACCAGCGTTCATTTGATGAAGTTTTACGGCGAACGCAACAAGAGTGGAACGAGCATTTGGCAAAGATTGAAGTAGAGGGCAGTTCCGAAGAGAACAAGATTAAATTTTATACAGCACTTTACCACACTTTGATTCATCCAAACACACTTAACGATGTTAATGGAGAATATCCAAAGATGGGCACTAGGGAGACATTAAAAACAGACGGAACACGATATACCGTTTTTTCCTTATGGGACACCTATAGAAACCTACATCAGCTTATGAGCTTGGTATACCCTAAGCAGCAATCCAATATGATTAAGAGTATGTTGGGTATTTATGATGAATCTGGATGGCTTCCAAAATGGGAACTAAATGCTACTGAAACCACGACTATGGTTGGAGATCCCGCAGGTATCATTATAGCAGATACATATTTAAAGGGAATACAGGATTTTGATATTGAAAAGGCCTATGAAGCAATGCTCAAAAGTGCTGAACAACTAAAAGACAATGCCCTTAGGCCAGGCTTGGCAGATTATTTAAAGTACGGGTATCTTACTACAGCAACCACCAGCAGTGGCTCTGTTTCTACCACCCAAGAATATAACATCAGTGATTACGCCATTGCACAAGTAGCCAAAAAATTAGGAAAAAAAGATGATTATAAGCGTTTTACCAATAGATCATTATCCTATCGCAGTTTATTGGACAAAGAACTTAATTTACTAAGACCTAGAAATGAAGATGGCAGCTGGGTTACACCTTATGACCCTAGTGACGGAGCAAATTTTGTCAAAAATGTTGGTTTTATTGAAGGTAATGCGTGGCAATATACATTTATGGCACCTCATGATATCCCAGGCCTAATAAAACTTATGGGAGGAAAGAGAAATTTTATCCGGCAATTAGAAAAAGTCTTTGATACCGGCCAGTTTGATATGGCGAACGAGCCAGACATTATGTATCCCTATCTTTTTAACTATGTTTTAGGGCAAGAATATAAAACACAGGAAAAAGTGCATGAGCTACTAGCAAAATATTATCAAAACAAACCTAATGGCCTGCCAGGTAATGATGACACGGGTACTATGAGTGCCTGGGCCGTTTTTTCCATGATGGGCATCTATCCCATCAATCCAGCGACCCCTGTTTATGCATTGACAACGCCAAGTTTCGATAGGATTACCATACATTTAGACAAAGAGTATTATGATAGAGAGAAAATAGTCATTTTCAAAAATGGTCGAGGTGCAATTTCAAAAATAAAAAGTGGAACTAAAACGCTTAAGGAAAATTTTATATCGCACGATAACTTGATTAGAAACGAAATCCTAAAAATTTATCTAAAACTATAAAATTCATTAAATTTTAACATTTTATTTATAGTTCAAAGCTTATTTTTAGGATAAATTAAGGATACTTTAACTTTTTTAGTTTTGACAAAACGTTCTTTAGCTTTTCACCGCTGTTATTAGTCGAATAATTTTCGCCCTTAAATGGCATCTTATCATTTTTATTATTTATTATTATTACCTAACTAAACTCAACATTTATGAACAAAAAAGTCTTAAGTTTTATGACGATTGCGTTTTTACTCTTTTTTCAAGGAGTAATCGCACAAAACAACACGGTCTCCGGTACGGTGTCAGATGATTCTGGCTCTCCACTCCCTGGAGTCAACGTTGTTGAAAAGGGAACATCTAATGGAACATCAACCGATTTTGATGGCAACTACACCATTAATGTTGGAAATAATGCAATCTTGGTCTTTTCCTCCTTGGGCTACGAAAGCAAGGAGGTATCAGTGAACGGTCAACGTACCGTAAATACTTCTTTATCGGAAGACGCTAGTCAATTGGACGAGGTAGTCGTTACTGCATTAGGTATTAAAAAGGATAGACGTTCCTTAGGATATGCTGTCACTCAAGTAGAGGGGACGGCCGTATCGGAAGTTAAAACAACTAACGCTTTGAATGCCTTGCAGGGTAAAATTGCAGGGGTAAATATTACTCCACCGGCAACCGGTGCGGGTGGCTCTAGTAGAGTAGTAATTAGGGGCGCCTCTAGTTTAACCGGAGCGAATCAACCCTTGTATGTAGTTGATGGTGTAACTATAGATAATACACAGTTAGGTGCTGCCAGTGAATGGGGTGGTTCGGATTTTGGTGATGGTATATCTAGCATAAACCCAGATGATATTGAATCCATAAGTGTTCTTAAAGGTGGTGCTGCAGGAGCATTATACGGCTCTAGGGCATCTGGTGGTGTTATAATTATTAATACAAAATCAGGTAAAGAACAACAAGGTTTCGGAGTGGAGTATAGCACACAGGTAACTTTTGACAATATTCAAGAAGGAGTTCGGGATTTTCAACAAGAATATGGGCAGGGAAGTCAAGGTATTGCACCCTCTACTGCAACAGAGGCACAAGACCAAGCTTTTTCCTCTTGGGGTCCAAGATTGGGCAGTATTCCTAGTTCTGTCCAGTATGATGGCGTTTCCCGGCCATATACGGATACTGGGGATAATTTAAGCAGATTTTATAGAACAGGTACCACATTTATCAATACAGTTGGTGTTTCAAAGGGTGGTGAAGATTTTAACTATCGTTTTGGTATAACTAATTTAGATAATGAAGACGTAGTGCCTGGCTCTAGTTTAAATAGAAAATCTTTTTCACTGAACGCAGGTACAACTCATAAAGAAAAACTTACTGTTAACGTGAGTGCAAGATATATAATCGAAAAAGTAAATAACAGACCAAGAATTTCGGATACACCTGGTAATGCGAACTTCGCCCCTGCTGTTTTACCGGCAAACGTAAATGTTGAAGACTTGGGCGCAGACAGAAATGGTGCCTTACCAGACGGTACGGAAGATCAAATTTCCTCCAACCCCTTTGTGCAAAATCCATATTGGGCAGCTTCTCGGTTTAGAACATTTGATCGCAACAATAGGTTATTAAGTTCAGCTACAGTTAGATACGATATTTTAGATTGGCTCAGTATTACTGCAAGGGCAGGTGTTGATCATCAAAATATTAGAAGTACCAGAATATCTGGCTTTGGTACTGCTTTTATTCCTTTTGGAAATATAAGTGAAGTACAAACAAGTATAACTCAAGTAGATTCCGATTTAATTTTAGGCATTGATAAGCAAATTAATGATGATTTTAAAGTAGAAGCTAACTTTGGTGTGAACAAAAACACACAAAGAAATGACGCATTGCAACTTAATGGGGATCAATTTGTAATACCATTCCTTGAGATTTTAGGTAATGTTAGAAACGCTAGTCGTTCAAGAACACTTAATGAAATTGCATTATCTGGCGTATACGGATCGGTAGAAGTTTCCTATAAAGACATGTTGTATTTGACAGCAACTGGACGTAATGACTGGTTCTCCACTCTTTCCGCTGTAGGTAAAGAGACACCAAATAACGAGTTTTACCCTTCGGTAAACGGTAGTTTTGTCTTTTCGGAGCTTGTGGACTCAGATTGGCTAACCCTGGGTAGATTAAGAGCAAGTTACTCGGAAGTTGCTGGTGGCGCTGACGTACCCTATGGCTTAAGTTTACCATTTGCAATTATTGGGCAAGGACACCTTGGACAACCGCTTGGAGCGATCAATTCTGGTACAGTTCCCAATGCTAGTCTTACTCCATTCTTGAAAACAGAAACGGAAATTGGGCTGGATTTAAGCTTCTTTGATAACCGCATTGGATTAGATTTATCCTATTATACCAATACTACAGATGGGGATATACTTCCTGTTCCAATCTCACTTGCTTCTGGTTTTAGTAGTGTAAGGTCTAACTTGGGTGTGGTGAAAAATGAAGGGGTCGAAGTTTTGTTGACAGGCTCACCTATCAGAAAAGAAGATTTTAGGTGGAATACCAGTATCAATGCAACATTTAATGAAAGTTTAGTAGAATCAACAGATCCAGCAGGCAATGACGTTAATAGTGGCAATGTGAGAACATTTGCTGCCACTATAATCCAAAGACCGGGTGAACGTTTTGGTAAAATATTTGGAACCGCATACTTGCGAGACAATGGGCAAATAGTGTATGGCGCAGATGGTCTACCTGTTATCAATCCTGAAAGACAAATTTTGGGAGATGGAGTAGCCCCGTGGAACATTGGTTGGAACAACTCCTTTAATTACAAAAATTTTAATCTAAGCTTTCTGATTGACGGCAAGTTTGGAGGACAGATTTACTCAGGCACCAATTCTATTGCATACGGAAACGGTCTACATAAAAACACCCTTGAGGGAAGAGAAGGGGGCTTGACGGTTACAGGTGTTGATGAAGCAGGTGCTCCATTCACATTTACGCACGATAACACTACGTTACAAGCATATTATGGTAGGCTTGGTGCAATAGCAGAAGAAGTTACTACTGATTCGGACTTTATAAAACTGAGACAGTTGAGTTTTGGATACACTTTTCCAAGTTCTATTCTGGACAATACTTTTATAGAAAGTGCTACCCTCTCGTTTGTTGGTCGAGATTTGTTCTTTATATCACGGGCAACAGATAACATTAATCCAGAGTCAGCTTTTAATGCAGGTAACGGTCAAGGATTGGAATATTTTGGGTTACCACCAATAGGAAATTATGGTCTAACCTTAAACATAAAATTTTAAAAATATCACTATGAAAAAAATATTAGTTTTAATCGTAGCTTTTGTTATAGTGTCTAGTTGTACCGAAGGTTTTGAAGAATTGAACATAGACCCAAATTCGGCGACACAGATAAATCCAGAACCAAAATTTACATTCTCGTTATTAACTACTGCCGGGGATCGTTATGAGAATTGGAGAGCAAATATTATCTATAGCTCTTATATGATACAACATATGGCCAATCCAAGTGGTCTAGGCGCGGGGGACAGATATTTATATAATGCGCAATGGTCCGGTGCATGGATGGAAAGAGGATTTTCGTCACATGTAAGAAATATTGAGGACATTATTGACCAGTTACAAAGCGATGAAGATGGTGCTTTTACGGAAGAGATGCTCGCTATCGCTAGAATCCACAGAGTATTTACGTATCACAAAATAACCGATTTGTACGGAGATATACCTTATAGTGAAGCTGGTGCAGGGTTTTCTGAAGGAATATTTAGGCCGGCATACGATCCCCAAAGCGAAATCTATTCTGATATGTTGAATGAATTGGCTGAAGCAACAGCGGTTTTAGGAGATGGCACCTCTCAATTCGGCGCTGCAGATATTATGTACAATGGAGATTTGGGCAAGTGGAGAAGGTTTGGTTATTCAATGATGCTAAGATTGGGGCTTAGATTAATTAAAGTAGATCCCGCAGCTGCACAACAATGGGCACAAAGAGCGATTGATGGAGGTGTAATGACATCAAATGACGATATTGCCTTTATCATTCATACATCTGGCCCCGAAGGAATCAATCAAAATGGAAATGGACAGGTCTTTCAAGCTGATGGTAGCATGCGCTTAAGCGATACGTTCGTTAACGCCCTTCAAGGCGACCCACGACTGCGTATTTATGCGGCACTACCTATCGGTGATATCAACGCGAGTGGGTCAAATGACCCTGCGGTACAAAGAGGTCTGCCAAATGGTCTAGATTTAACTACGGTGCAAGATATTCCAGGTGGTGACGATTTAAGTAATTTTTCTGAACCTAACCGAAATTTCATAACAGGTTTGGACGACCCTTATTTTTTCCAAACTTATGCCGAAGTTGAATTTATGTTAGCCGAAGCCAATATAAGATGGGGGATCGGTGGTGACGCTGCAGGACATTATGCCGCCGGTGTTGAAGCTGCAATGAGACAATTAGATCTCTACGGCTTGGGTGATGCAAGTATCACAGATACTGAAATAGCGGATTATCTAGCTGCAAATCCTTACGATGCAAGTAACGGTTTAGTGCAGGTCAATACCCAATATTGGATTGTGACTTTCTTGAACCATATTGAAGCTTATGCGAATTGGAGAAGAACTGGCATACCGGCCTTGACACCAAATAACTATCCTGGTAATGAGAGTAATGGACAAATTCCCAGAAGGTTAAGGTATTTTGAGAATGAACAGATAGCCAATCCCGAAAGTTACCAAGCCGCAATCTCTAGACAAGGTCCTGATCAATTTTTCACAAGAATTTGGTGGGACACTGAATAGTATTTAAAATACTTTATAAATAATCTTTGTAAAGTTTGAGTTAGTTTTAATTGAGTTAACAAAGGAGGGGAATCCCTCCTTTGTTTTTTACCTTAAATAATTCTTATATTCAAACTCTCAAAACATAATAAAAGGTAATGTACAATGAGATTAATTTCAATACTTTTTATCTTCCTTTTTTTAATTTCTTGTGAAAAAAAAGAAACAGGAAATCTAGACCAAAAACTGTTTACCCTTCTAGATTCATCGCATACAGGTGTCGACTTTGAAAACACCATAGAGGACACCAAGGAATCAAATATTTTGTTATATGCCAACTATTACGGCGGTGCGGGAGTCGGCGTAGGAGATTTCAACAATGATGGATTACAGGATGTCTATTTTGCTGGAAATATAGTTCCCGATAGACTTTATATTAATCAAGGGGATTTAAAATTTGAGGATGTTACTAAACAGTCAGGGATAATAAGCGATGGAGGCTGGTCTACCGGTGTTACTATAGCAGACGTAAATAACGATGGGCATTTAGATATATATGTTAGTAGGGAGTTATACGATGACAAACCTAATTTAAGGAAAAATTTATTATACCTGAATAACGGTAATGGAATTTTCAATGAAGTCGGAGAAGCCTATAAAGTAGATTGTGACCAAAGAACAAGGCATGCTACTTTTCTGGACTACGATAAAGACGGTCTGTTGGATTTATTTTTGTTAACACAACCTCCCAACCCAGGTAATTTCTCCGAATTTAAAGGAACGGTATTACTACAGCCACAATATTCACTTCGGCTCCTAAGGAATAAAGGGGATTCTTTTGAAGATGTTACAAAAGCATCAGGACTTTTCAAAACAGGTTTTCCTAACGGGGTATCTGCCAGTGATGTTAATAATGATGGTTGGACCGATATTTATGTAGCTAACGACTTTTATGCCCCGGATTTTCTCTTTATAAATAATCGCGATGGCACTTTTTCCAATAAAATCGATACAGCTATGAAACAAACTTCTTTTTATAGTATGGGAGTTGACGTTTCAGACATTAACAACGATGGCTTATTGGATGTTTTTGTCGTGGACATGGTTGCTGAGGATAATTTTCGCCTAAAATCCAATATGAGTGGAATGAATATAGATTCCTTTTGGAAAGTTGTAGCAGATGGTGGCGGCTATCAATATATGTATAACACACTTCAATTAAACAATGGAAACAGTACATTTAGTAATATCGCCCAATTTTCTGGAATGGACGCAACGGATTGGAGTTGGTCCAACTTAATTGCAGACTTTGACAACGATGGATGGAAAGACACCTATATCACTAATGGTCTACTCCGCGATATACGTAATACCGATGCTGATGAACAGGTTGGTGAATTTGTTCAGGAAACTGCCAAGAAGTGGATTCATGAAAATCCCAACGGAGGAGAAATCAGTATTTGGGAAATTTTAGATTTAAAAAAAGCTTTAAATATACTCCCATCCCAACCCTTAAAAAATTATGCATTTAAGAATACAGGTGATTTACAATTCACTAAAACGGCGAATGAATGGGGATTGGACGAAGAATCATTTTCAAATGGATCAGCCTATGCAGATTTGGATAATGATGGTGATTTGGATTTAGTGGTGAACAATATTAATAAAGAAGCTTTTATATTTCGGAATAACTCAGAAAATTTTAAAGATAAAAACTACCTAAGAATTGAGTTAACAGACCATCAAAATAGACCTCTTTTTGGAACAAGAATAAATTTGTATTCAGAAAATGGAGTGCAGATTCATGAAACAACAAATGTGAGAGGTATTTATTCCACTAGCGAATCTGCTGCACATTTTGGATTAAAAGAACTTACCAAAGTAGATAGCCTTGTTATCCAATGGCCAAACGGAAATAGAACTGTCCAAGTTGATTTAAAGAGTAATCAGGTTCTGAAAATAGCCATGAATGAAGCCAACTTTAAAAAGAGCACCCAAAAGGATAGCGGAAAAAAGCAACTTCTTGTTGACCGGACTGATTCTTTTTCTGGAAAATTTATACACCAAGAAAATAATTTTGATGATTTTGAGAAGCAAATTTTACTGCCCCACAAGTTATCACAATTTGGTCCAGCTTTAACATCGGGAGACATCAATAACGATGGCCTTGATGATTTTTACGTTGGTGGAGCCACTGGTCAGTCCCCTACCTTATTCGTCCAGGATAAAAAAGGAAATTTCATAGAGAGCAATATAAATTTTTGGCAGAAAGAAGCTCCTTATGAGGACGTAGATGCCCTTTTTGTAGATATTAATAATGATGGATTTCAAGACCTTTATGTAGTAAGTGGCGGGAATACTTATAAAAAGAACGACTTTCACTACACAGATCGTCTTTACCTAAATAATGGCAAAGGAGGCTTTAAAAAGGGTGCAATTCTAAACGCAAATAGAATAAGCGGATCCGTGGTAAAAGCAGCTGATTATGATAATGACGGTGATATGGACCTCTTTGTTGGAGGAAGACACACTCCACATAAGTACCCCACACCCTCGTCTAGCATGTTACTCATAAATGATAATGGTCAATTGAAAAACTTCACAGAAACTTTATCCCCAGAGTTAATAGATATTGGAATGATTACAGATGCCATCTGGTCCGATTATGACAATGATAAGGATTTAGATTTAATACTAACAGGTGAATGGATGCCAATCACTATTTTTGAAAATAGTGAAGGTAGTCTTACTAAGATTGAAAACTCAGCTCTAAACGAAACCGCAGGCTGGTGGTTCAGTATAGAACAGGGGGATTTTGACAATGATGGAGATACGGACTATATAGCTGGAAATCTTGGTCTAAACTACAAGTACAAAACCAGTTCAGAAAAACCATTTGATATTTATTATAATGATTTTGATGCAAATGGTGATGGTGATATTGTTTTGGGGTACTACAATAACGAGAAGCATTTTCCCCTGAGAGGTTTCTCTTGTTCCTCCCAACAAATTCCGGGCTTAAAGGATAAGATCAAAAAATATGATGCATTCGCCTCTTTAGAGCTACAAGACGTATATGGGGAAGAGCAGCTCAAGAATTCTTTACATTATATTACAGATACTTTTGCTTCTGTGCATATAGAAAATACAGGTAATGGAAATTTTAAAATTACTGAACTACCAAACCTTGCTCAATTATCCAACATTAATGATATGTTGATAAGAGATTTCAATGACGATGGATTTCTAGATGCACTCGCGGTGGGCAATCTATTTGTTTCGGAAATTGAAACACCCAGAAACGATGCTGGCACCGGACTTCTATTATTAGGTGACGGTCATGGATCTTTTAGTGTTCGTAGGGGCGCTACATTTGGTTTTTATGCAGCAAAAGATGCAAAAAAACTAATAGAGCTATCACAAGGAGAACGGCAACATATTCTCGTTGGAAACAACAATGATATCCTTCAGTGCTTTGAACTGTTAAAAGATATGAGCAACGAAATCCTGTTTTAAAAAAATATCAAGTAAATAGATACATCACATAATTAATCAACCAATCCTGGGGGTCTGTTCTCAGTACCCTTAAGTCCCAAAAGTGAATCTCCTAACCGGTAGCGTATATCATTAGCTAATAATTTTATCTCTTCTACTACCCCAGGATTTGCCGCAGCCACGTTTGTAGTTTCACCTATATCACTAACCACATCATAAAGCTCAATTTCTTCAAGTTCTATCATTTTATAATTTCCTGGAAGTCCATCCTTACCCTTAACCTGTCCATCCATTGTCCTATAGGTATGGGGAAAATATAACTTCCATTTGCCGTAACGCACACCAAAAAGCTCATTGACGCGATAATAAAAGAAATAAGCTTCCTGAGGACTTTTAGTTGTCTCCCCTTTGAACAATTGCCAAGCAGTTTTTCCATCTATCTTATTTTTCGATAGCTTTGAACTAGTGGCATCCGCAATAGTAGGCAGTATATCAATTGCCATCAATGGGGAATTAATTTTTTTACCTGCTGGGATTGCATCAGGATACTTTACAATAAATGGCTCTCTTTGTCCTCCTTCCCATGCTGTTCCTTTTCCTTCTCTAAGAGGTAACGCGCTTCCGGCATGGTTACCATAGGAAAGCCAAGGCCCATTATCTGAAGTAAATATGATCATTGTATTCTTTTCTAAACCATCTTGATTTACGGCTTTCATAATCTCGCCAACTGACCAATCTATTTCCATAATAACATCACCATACAAGCCTCTTTTGGACTTTCCCTTGAATTTATCAGAAACAAATAAGGGTACATGAGGCTGAGGGTGTGGAATATAAAGGAAAAATGGAGTATTCTTATTCCGATGGATAAAATCTACACTTCGCTCTGTAATCTCTGTAGTTAACTGGGATTGTTCTATTAAGGTATCAATGACAGTTTCGTTTTCGTACAGGGGTAAATCAGGAAAGTTAAAAATTGGTCCTTGTTGAGGATGATAGGGCCACATATCATTAGAATAAGGAATACCAAACCATTCATCAAAACCGTGTCTTGTTGGGAAAAACTTCGCATGATGACCTAGGTGCCATTTACCAAAAATTGCTGTTTGATAACCTTTGGTTTTGAGCATTTCCGCCATAGTAAGTTCAGCTGCATTAATACCGTTCTTATTATCTGGGCCTAGCGCATTATGAATTCCGATACGGTTTGGATAACAACCCGTCAAAATTCCAGCTCTAGAGGCCGAGCATACAGCTTGTGCTGAATAATAACTCGTGAACATTGTCCCCTCCCCTGCCATCCGGTCCAAGTTTGGTGTTTCAATATCATCAGCCCCAAAAACCCCTACATCCGCATACCCCTGGTCGTCAGTAAAAATAAGAATAATATTAGGCGGTCTACGCTCTTTTATACTTTCAGTATCTTTTTTTGTATTTGCACACCCAAGGCCCAAAAGAACTATAAAAATTAGAAACCTTTTCAAAATTTTATATTTTAGTTTTACTACTTAAAGATAAATGTAAAAAGAGGATATCTAAACATAGCCCTATTAGATTAATCAAGATATAGTTTCACAAGACCTTCAGGAGTATTCACTTCAATAACTCTGTTCTCCCTATCCACTTTTGTGATAATATCGTCATTTAGTGGAATAAGGAGTTGCTTATCTCCTTTTAAAACCTCAAACAGTGCTTGGGCAGTGGTATCGTTCACATTTTGGATAATGCCTATATCACCGTGAACGATATCAATCATAGTAAACCCGATAATTTCGTGAAAATAAAACTTGTCACCGGTCAACTTAGGAAGTAAGGCTAACGGCAGATAAAGGGCAGACCCCATTATTCTATCGGCATCTGATTCTGATTTAACTTCTTCAAAATCGATGCGCAACAAGTTAGATTTATGAAGACGACATCTATCAATAAAAAATGGAATCAGATTATTTCCTAAGGAAATAAATACTGACTCCATTTTTTCGTAAATCTCAGGATCATCCGTATCTAACTTGACAAGAACTTCTCCCTTAAAACTATATTTTGAAACGATTTTACCGAGGTAGAAACAATCTTCCTTTCGCATCGTTTCAGATTTTTATTTATTACTCTTTCTCTTCGGTCTTGGCAGGTTTTACCTCTTCATCGCTAGCTTCTATAACCTCTTCAACAGAAGGCGCCTCATTCATGTCATCCTTAGCCTCTATAACCTCTTTCTCCACAACTGGTGCCACAGGTGTTGTATCGGCATTAGCTACATCGGGCTGCGGAGTTTCCGGAGTTTCAACTACAGCTTCTGGGGTTGGAGCGGCTTCTACAGCTTCTACCTCAGCTTCAGCACTTTGCCCTTCTGGAGTTGTAGGAACTTCTGGTTCCGGTGCGAGTGCTGCGGCTGCATCAGCCTCACGTTTGGCATTTACTTCTTTTTCAGCTTCTAAAGCTTTGGCTCTGGCTTCTGCCTTGGCCTTATCCAATCCACCAACTTTGGCAGCAACAGAAGCATCTTTCTCAGACAACCAAGCATTAAATTTTTCCTCCACTTGTTCCTCTGTCAAAGCACCTTTGCGAAGACCGCCTAACAAGTGATGCTTTAACATTACGCCTTTGTAAGATAAGATTGCTCTAGCCGTATCTGTAGGTTGTGCTCCGTTCTGTAACCACTGAACCGAGTTGTCAATATTTAATTCTATTGTCGCTGGATTGGTATTGGGATTGTAGATTCCCAATTTTTCCAAGAATTTACCATCTCTTTTTGCTCTTGCATCAGCTGCAACTACCCAATAGAATGGTTTTCCTTTTTTCCCGTGTCTCTGTAATCTAATTTTAACTGGCATATCACATTAATTTGTTGGGTGCCCGACCCTGATTATTAATTCAAATTTTTACTTATTTGCCTTTAGTGAGCGTAGTTGAACTAAAAGCGGCTGCAAATATAAATTAATAAATCTGATACTGCAATGTATTTCTAAAGCGAATCACTTTTGAATTGTTAAATGCCTTAACATTAGACGAAGATACTCGTTAAATCCCTGCTAAATCCCTTTAAATACTTGTGTTTCCAATATATTCTGTTAAATTATATTATGTTGTTATTGATAGTCAATAGCGCGTACGAATTTAAAATGATAAGAGATAAATGAAGTATTCAGAAAAAATTTCAAACAAGTTAAACGATTTATTAACTCGTACATACGATGCTGAAAAAGGATATAAATTGGCTCAAGAGAAAGTTGATAACCCTTCGATTAAAAACTTTCTAGGAGAGAAAGTACAGCAACGCTACGATTTTGGGCATGAATTGAAAAAAGAAATTACCAATTTTGGACAGTTACCAGAAAAAGGTGGAAGTTTAAAAGGTGATATTCACAGAACATGGATGAATTTAACCTCAGCTTTATCTTCGGATGATACCGAAAGAATATTGGAAGAAGTTGAACGTGGTGAGAAAGCCAGCATAGAAGAATATAATGAAATTCTGAACGATAGCAGCATCGTGCTAGCGCCATCAACAGAAAATCTTTTGATGAAGCAGAAAAATGCCATACAAACAGCACTCAAAAATGCTACTATGTATGAAGAGTTAGTATCCTAAGTTAAAACTCGATAACAACGTATCTAAACGGAAGCAAATGCTTTCGTTTTTTTTATAAATAGATTATTCCTTATCTACTAGTTGGTCTTTACCTTTAACAAGATCGGACTCATGCCTTAGCACCAAATCACAAATTTCTTTGAGGATATCAGGGTGCTTTTCCGCAATATTAAAATGCTCACCCGCGTCAAAAGCCAAATTGTACAAAAGAGGAGTGCCATGCTCTTGACGTTCACCAAATTCCCCGTAGGCTCCTTGCGTTATAAAATGTGCTTTAAAGTCTCCAAGACGCGCCGCATATAATTCAGTTCCACGATAATAAAGTATACTCTTGCGAGGAGCAGATTTTCCTTTTAACAGTACTTCACTCAAATCAATACCATCTATAATGCGGTCTTTTGGTATTGGTACTCCGGCCATTTGGCTAAAGGTGGTAAAGAAATCCATGTTGGAACCTAAATCGGAAATCACACCCGCTTTAACAAGACTAGGACCCCAAAAAATAGTAGGTTCCCGCATACCTCCTTCCCAAGTAGTACCCTTCCCAGCTCTTAATAAACCAGCATTACCCCCATTATTTTTAAACGGCAACCATGGTCCATTGTCCGATGTAAATACCACAATGGTATTATTGGCAATGCCTTGCTTTTTTAAGGCATTGATTATTTTACCCACCCCATCGTCAATTTCCTCCACTACATCACCGTATAGTCCGCGCTTACTCTTTCCCAGAAAATCCTCAGAGGCAAAAAGCGGTATGTGCGGTAGGTTATGTGCCAAATACAGAAAGAAAGGCCCGTTACTTTGCTTCTTAATAAATGATACCGCCTCATCAGAATACCTTTTGGTGATATTATTTTGATTTGCCGGTCTTTCAATAATCTTGGTATCCCTCAGTAAGGGCACGTTAAAATGTTCCGTTTTAATAGAATCATCCGGTCGTTCCCAGTAGTGCCTACCATCCATTTCAGCAATCCTATCCATATCATTTGAATATGGAATACCAAAATAAGAGTCAAAACCATTGTTCGTGGGCAAAAATTTAGCTTTATGTCCCAGATGCCATTTTCCTATGGCAGCCGTTGTATATCCGGCTTTTTTCAATTGTTCCGCCAAGGTAATCTCGGAAGCTGGCAATCCATTTTTTGAATTAGGAAAAAGAACCCTGGCCTTACTACTCGCCATACCGCTTCTCACTGGCAACCTGCCAGTTAACAAACCCGCCCTACTTGGCGTACATACACTGGCGGCAGCGTAAAAATTTGTCCATTTTTGACCTTCATATGCCATTCTGTCCAAATTAGGAGTTCTTATGGATGGATTTCCAAAAACGCCTAAATCTCCATAACCCAAATCGTCCGCAAAAATGATGATAAAATTGGGTTGTTTATTCTTGGTTTGTTGGGCACTAACCGATATCAAAAGCAATAAAAAAACCAATGTGCATATTTGATTAATTGAAGAAAAATGGATTTGTGTTCTCATTTATTAGTTTGTTATCTTCTGAAAGATACATATTTACAAAGATTTTGTAACCAATAAAACAAGGTTAATAACTCATAACAACTCCCTTTTCCCAAACTATCACTTTTCTGTATTTTTATATGTTCGTACTTGGCGAATTTTAAAATGCTCCTGTACAGTTTGTTAAAATAATTTTCTTTATCCAAATCCGAGATTTCCTAATAATTTACAATTTTTATGTACTTAATCTTCGATACCGAAACCACAGGCCTTCCTAAAAGATGGGATGCGCCCTATACAGATACAGATAACTGGCCTCGTTGCATTCAGATTGCTTGGCAGTTGCATGATGCCATGGGAAATCTGATGGAGCATCAAGATTATTTGGTACGCCCAGATGGGTTTAATATTCCCTACGACGCAGAGCAGATTCACGGTATCTCTACCGAGTTGGCGGAGCAAAAGGGTGTTCCGCTGGTGGAGGTTTTAGAGAAGTTCAACACCACTCTGTCCAAAACCAAATTCGTTGTAGGACAGAATGTTGGTTTTGACCTGAACATCATGGGTGCCGAATTCCATAGAATGAATGTTGACAATCCGTTACAGGAACTCCCCGTTTTGGACACCTGCACAGAACGTACAGCACAACTATGCCAGATACCTGGTGGTCGCGGCGGAAAGTTTAAATTACCTACATTAACAGAATTGCATCAACATCTCTTTGGAAAACCTTTTGGTGAAGCCCACAACGCTACAGCCGATGTTGAAGCTACTACACGCTGTTTTTTAGAATTGGTGCGTCTAAAACAATATACAACGGAACAGCTAGACGTGCAGCCAGATTATTTTCAGAATTTTTCCGAGGCCAATCCTCAAGAAATTCAGCTTATAGGTCTAAAACATATCAACCTTAAAAAAGCATCAAAAAAAATAGCGGATGCTCTTTGGGAAAAAGATACGGGTGGCGTTTCTCAAGAAGAGCTAAAAGAGAATGTAAAAACACTGGAAGAGGCTACTTTTGTTCATCTTCATAATCACAGTCAGTTTTCGGTACTGCAATCCACTATTTCGGTATCGGATTTGGTAAAAGTTGCGGCAGATAACAATATGCCGGCAGTGGCAATCACCGATCATGCCAACATGATGGGTGCTTTTCATTTTGTGAAAGCCGTAAAAGCGCATAACGGCTCTGTTGCACAAAAAAATATTGCTGCTAGCGAAATAGGTGAAGAACCCACTGCCCTGGAAATAAAGCCTATTATAGGGTGTGAGTTTTTTGTTTGCGATGACCATACCAATAAGAACGTAAAGGATTACGGCTACCAAGTTGTGTTATTGGCAAAGAACAAGAAAGGCTATCACAATCTTGCCAAGATGTCTTCTATTGCTTATACCAATGGTTTTTACTACGTGCCCCGTATAGATAAAAAAGTTATCGAGGAGTACAAGGAAGACATTATAGTGCTAACTGGAAATTTATATGGTGAAGTTCCGGGAAAGGTCTTGAACGTTGGAGAAAACCAAGCTGAAGAAGCATTACTGTGGTGGAAGGAACAGTTTGGAGATGATTTGTATATAGAAATTATGCGCCACGGACAAGAGGATGAAGACCGCGTAAATAAAGTTTTAATAGATTTTTCAAAAAAACATAATGTAAAACTGGTCGCAACAAACAATACTTACTATTGCGCTAAAGAAGATGCGGACGCCCATGATATTTTACTTTGCGTTAAAGATGGCGAAAAACTGGCTACCCCTGTAGGACGAGGTCGTGGGTATAGGTATGGGTTACCCAACCAAGAATACTACTTTAAGTCTCAAGAAGAAATGCGAGAGCTCTTTAAGGAGTTGCCTGAGGCTATCCTGAACATTTCCGAAGTGGTAGATAAAATTGAAACTTTTGAATTAGCGAGGGACGTTCTTTTGCCCAAATTCGATATTCCCATTGAATTCAAGGTGCCAGAAGACGAGACAGATGGAGGCAAGCGGGGAGAAAACAACTATTTACGACATATAACCTATGAGGGGGCTAAAAAACGTTATGAGGAAATAACTCCTGAAATTGAGGAACGAATCGATTTTGAATTAGAAACAATTGAAAATTCCGGTTACCCCGGTTATTTTTTGATTGTGGAGGATTTTATTCGTGAAGCCCGAAATATGGATGTTTCCGTTGGACCTGGACGTGGCTCCGCAGCAGGTTCCGTTGTAGCCTACTGCTTGAAAATAACGAATATTGACCCACTGAAATATGACCTGCTTTTTGAGCGGTTCTTGAATCCGGATAGGGTTTCCATGCCGGATATCGATATTGATTTTGATGATGAAGGCCGTGGACGCGTCATGGACTACGTAATCAATAAATATGGAGCAAACCAGGTTGCACAAATTATCACCTATGGCACCATGGCTGCAAAATCCTCGATCAGGGATACGGCCCGTGTTTTGGATTTACCTTTAGGCGATGCAGATAGAATTGCGAAGCTAATCCCGACCATGTCCAAGCTAGGAAAGATTTTTGGACAGTCCGATGCCGATTTAAAAAAGAAGTTTCGCGCGGACGATTATGACAAAGTCAATCAGCTACTTAATATCCATGATGGCGATGACCTGGAAGGGCAGACCTTAAAAATGGCAAGAACTCTGGAAGGTTCGGTCCGGAATACGGGAATTCATGCTTGTGGGGTTATCATCACCCCTAGTGATATCACCAATTTTGTGCCGGTTGCTACGGCGAAAGATTCGGATTTATATGTTACCCAATTTGATAACTCTGTGGTAGAGAGTGCCGGATTGCTCAAAATGGATTTCTTGGGGCTTAAAACACTTACGTTGATCAAGGACACGGTAAAAATTGTTAAAGCGAAACATGGTATTGATTTAGTCCCTGATGATTTTCCCTTAGATGATGAAAAAACTTATGAGCTTTTCCAAAGAGGGGATACCGTTGGTATATTTCAATACGAATCGCCAGGTATGCAAAAGCACATGAAAGATTTAAAACCTTCAGTTTTTGATGACTTGATTGCCATGAACGCTTTATATCGTCCAGGGCCAATGGAATATATACCTGATTTTATTTCGCGCAAAAACGGAATGGCAGAGATTAAGTATGACCTCCCGGATATGGAGGAGTACTTAAAAGAAACCTACGGTATTACAGTGTATCAAGAGCAAGTAATGCTACTGTCCCAAAAACTGGCAGGTTTTTCCAAAGGTGATGCCGATGTTCTGCGAAAAGCCATGGGAAAAAAGATATTTGCTGTGCTTCAAAAAATGAAACCTCAATTTTTAGAAGGAGGAGCTGCCAATGGACACCCTAAGGAAACATTAGAAAAAATATGGAAAGATTGGGAAGCATTTGCGGCCTATGCCTTTAATAAAAGTCACTCTACATGTTACGCCTATATCGCCTACCAAACGGCATATTTAAAAGCCCACTACCCCGCCGAGTATATGGCTGCAGTGTTGAGTAACAACATGAACGACATTAAGCAAGTTACCTTTTTCATGGAGGAATGTAAGCGAATGGGCTTGGAAGTTTTGGGCCCGGATGTAAACGAATCCTACTATAAATTTGCGGTGAATAAACAAGGTGCTGTCCGCTTTGGTATGGGAGCCATTAAAGGGGTGGGGCGGTCCGCGGTAGAAACGATTGTGGAACATCGAAAAAAAGACGGGAATTACAAGTCGGTTTTCGATTTGGCAAAACGTATCGATTTACGGTCAGCTAACAAAAAAGCGTTTGAAAATTTAGCGGTAGCAGGTGGTTTTGATTCTTTCGGAACTACACACCGCGCACAATATTTCCATAGTGAAGGGGATAATATCACTTTTCTGGAGAAGGTTATTAAATCCGCAGCAAAATATCAGGAGAACAAAAACTCTTCTCAAATGGATATGTTTGGAGGTATGAGCGAAGCTGAAATACCAGAACCTGTTGTACCGCCTTGCGAAGAATGGGGTACTATGGAAAAGCTCCGTAGGGAAAAAGAAGTAGTAGGCATTTATATATCCGGACACCCTTTGGACGATTTTAAGACAGAAATAAACGCTTTTTGTAATGCAGGCATTTCCAGTGCAACCGAATTGGAAAACTATGTAAATAGAGAGCTTTCTTTCGCAGGGGTAATTACAGATGTACAACATCGGGTCTCTAAGAATGGAAAAGGATGGGCCATGTTTAGTATGGAAGATTATACAGATTCATACGAGTTCAGGATTTTTGGGGAAGAATATTTGAAGTTCCGGCATTTTCTAATGATTAATTCATTTGTTTACCTAAAAGTATATGTAAAGGACGGGTGGACAAATCGGGAAACCGGCAAGAAAGGCGATCCGAGATTACAATATAACAGCTTTATGTTATTACAGGAAGTGATGGAAACCTATGCCAAAAAATTGACTATAAAACTAAATATTGACGAAATAAAGGAAAAGGAAATACATGAATTAAAGGACACCTTGATTTCCCATAAAGGTAACCATCTTTTAAATTTTGTAGTTTATGAGATGGAAGAACAGATTAAAGTCAACTTATCAAGTAGAAAGCAAAAGGTTCAAATTTCCAGTGAACTATTACATATCCTTGAAGAACAAGAGGTGCATTACAAATTAAACTAAACTGTGGTATGCAGCAGTATTGGAACAAACCATCTCTGCCTAAGAATTTTTTAATTGTCATCATACTTTTCCTGCTAGTCTTAACGGTTTATAAATGCAAGAATCCAGAAATAGCTTCTGATTATTTCGTAATAGAATCCATTGCCACCCATAGGAATGGGAGTGGATTTGTTGGCAGCGCTACTTGCATACCATGCCATAGGGAAATCTATATCACACATACGAATACTGCACATTACAAAACTTCTTCACCTGCAGATTCGTTAAACATCAAAGGTAATTTTAAAACAGGTGAAAATACATTTATCCTTAATGATAGGGTCTTATTTACCCTTATGGAAACGGATTCGGGATTTTACCAACGCGGAAATTTTCTACACAATCAACAGGAGTTGTTTGATCTGCCCATAGATATCGTTTTTGGTTCTGGAACTAAGGGCCAATCGTATCTAAGCTGGAAAAATGACGAACTTTTTCAATTACAAGCCTCCTACTTTACACCCGCAGACAGCTGGACAAGTAGTCCGGGACTAAAAAATTTACGCGTTCAAAGACCTGTTGTAGCAGGTTGTTTTGAATGTCATAGCACTTTTGCAAAAAACTCAGGAACAGATAAGAAAGGTAACAGGTACGATAGAGGCAAAATCATATACGGGATTGATTGTGAGCGTTGTCATGGACCTGCCGCCAAGCATGTAGGATATCAGCAAAAAAACCCGAATGCTAACACTGCAAAGTATATTTTAGAATATACGGAACTCTCAAGACAACAGAGATTGGACGCTTGTGCGCTATGCCATTCCGGAGGTGACAGACAGGCTATTGAACCACCTTTCAGCTTCTTGGTTGGGGATGACCTAGATAAATTTTATCGCCCCAGTGAAGTAGAAATTAACGATAGCTTGGATGTACACGGTAATCAATATGGCTTGCTTGCCAGTAGTGATTGTTTTAAAAATAGTCCTAAGATGGATTGTACTACCTGCCACAATCCCCATAAAAATGAAAGAGGTGATTCGGAGAATTTCAATCGTAAGTGTATGAACTGTCATTCCCAAACCGATATTTCCTGCAAGAAAGATGTTGAGCATATGGATATATCGATGAAAGATTGTATCAATTGTCATATGCCCTTAAGACCTTCCAAATCTATGGTTATGAAACTAGAAAGTACTAAAACCGCTGTACAAGTACGTACACATCTCATTAATATTTATATAAGTCAATCAGCTATAACACCATAAACTGAAAAGAGTTTTTAGTTCAAGGGAGCTAATGGGAATATTAATCACTGAAAGTAAAGTAATCATTAGATAAGAGCATAAACAGGTTCATGTTCTTGTATTGGTCGTGAAGAGAGTTTTGAGTTAGCGACGGGATTAGTTTTAATAAAACCGGCCGATTAGAGGTTTATCAAAACCTATGATGCAACAGATAAATAGAATCTGCGCTAGATCCTTTGCTACTATCCAAATTTAATGGAACGAAAGCGAGCTTACGTTGGGAGGGTCAAAAACAGTGATTATTTAACAGAGGAAGACATCAATGCAAACCAATATACAACAAGAATTGATTCTAAAGGAGCAACTATAAAGACAACTAAAATATTAGTATTGAAGTAAACCAAGTTATAGGCGTTTAAGTCATTGTAGCTAAAAATCAAAAGTGCAAAGCGGTGTATGAGGGTGAATATGAAAAAGGAGTTAAAGTATCTCTTGAATGCAGCTACAAATCCGAATAATCCGTAACACTATTTCAAAACAAGTAAAACCCTGCATAATGAAGGTTTTTTGTTGTCTTAATTTTTTTCATGCTTATAGTTATTGTTAAAATCAATACCTCAATAACCAAAACATATACATTGCCAGTAAGAAATAAGCAAAATATTTGACTAACTTTGTGTAATCAATAAATAAAACAAAATGGCATTAGAAATAACAGACGCTACTTTTGACGAGGTAGTTTTAAAAAGCGATAAACCTGTAGTTGTAGATTTTTGGGCAGCTTGGTGTGGTCCTTGTCGCATGGTTGGTCCAATCATTGATGAAGTAAGTAACGACTACGAAGGAAAAGCTGTTGTAGGAAAAGTAGATGTTGATGCTAATCAGGAATTTGCAGCTAAGTATGGCGTTCGCAACATTCCAACCGTATTGGTCTTTAAAGGAGGTGAAATTGTTAGCAGACAAGTTGGGGTTTCTCCAAAGAAAGCATATACGGATGCAATTGATGCAGTTTTGTAAATAGATTTAAGATTTTTTGTGAATAAATAGATTTAAGATTTTATTAGAAAGGTCTGGCAGTAGTCAGGCCTTTTTTTGTTATATCTTAGTTCTATGAACCTACAGTCGGAATTAAATAAAACTTCTCTCTTTCAAAACCTTGAACTATTGGCCAACCAAGTTGTGGAG
>JBARUM010000616.1:0-2001 GCA_049645725.1 Maribacter sp. | reverse complement strand
CTACTAGTAGTAGGAAAAAAGTGGTCCAATGTATTGATGTCCCAAACATAGCTGATCAAATTTCTCATAATAACTCGAATCTATTTTTTTCGATATTCTTGAAGACAGATTTATGCGAAAAAACTTTTCCATTCATTGCAATGTAAACACCTTTTTTTAATGTACTTAATATGCCGATTGCAAAGCCAAGATTAAATTCTGCGTCAGATTCGCCATCAGATCCTAAAACAAATGAGCCTACCAAAACGATAGTTTTATCAATGTTTTGCGATGCCAAAAAATGTGCAGTTTTTACCATGGTTACGGTGCCATGTGTCACTACTATTTCAGCTGAACTACTAAACTTAATCTTTTTATGTAAAAATTCAAGATCTTCTTCGGTGATATTCCTACTGTCTTTATTGTAAATAGTTTCCACTGAATATTCTATGGAAAGGTTGGCCCTAGTAAGAAGCACAGGAATAATGGATTGGTTTGAGATGATTGCGGAAGTATCACCTATATAGTCTAAGCCGTCAATAGTACCGCCGGTAGTGAATATCTGAATCATAATATATTAGACCAAGAAATACACTTAAAGATATCATAAATGAGGCAATAATACAATAGCTACTTACTGAACCAAGTGTTGTTCTTATTTCATAGCACTTAACTTTTCTCTTAATAGGGCTATATCTTCACTGACTTTCTTCTCTAAGACTTTTGCATAAATCTGAGTTGTTGCAATTTTGGTATGGCCTAAAATTTTAGAAACCGTTTCAATAGGTACACCGTTACTCAGGGTAATTGTAGTGGCGAACGTGTGTCTTGCCATATGAAAGGTGAGGTTCTTTTTTATATCACATCTAAAAGCTACATCTTTTAAATAGGAATTTAGCTTCTCATTCGTAATCATTGGAAAAAGGGTATAGGCATTTATAGTCATAGGATGGTCTTTATATTTGTTTACAAGCTCCTGAGCTTTTGGTAATAGGGGAATTTTTACTTTGGTTTTCGTTTTTTGCTTGGTGAATATCCAGTTGCTTCCGTCAATACCCAAAAGAATATTGTCAGGTGTTAAGTTTATAATATCACTATAGCTAATTCCGGTATAGCAACTGAAAATGAATAAATCTCGTACCCGTTCCAAACGTTTCTCTTGAAATATTTGTGTTTCCATATTCTCTAATTCATATGTTGAAAGAAAACCTCTTTCTTTTTTTTCAAAGGTTGGTTTCCATCTTACAAAGGGATCTTTATCTAACCATTCCATATGATAGGCCAACGTCACTATTTTTCTTAATCGTTGAATAGGTTTGTTAATGGTATTATGGCTCATACCTCTAGGGTGCCCCTTAGGCCAATAACTGGCTAGATAACTTTCAAAATCACATAAAAATTTAAAATCGAGCTGTGTTAAGAAAATATC
The DNA here is from genome assembly GCA_049645725.1 of Maribacter sp. Taxonomy (GTDB): domain Bacteria; phylum Bacteroidota; class Bacteroidia; order Flavobacteriales; family Flavobacteriaceae; genus Maribacter. The sequence goes on along the minus strand of JBARUM010000616.1, from coordinate 593 downwards.
GTGGGTATTCTTTTTGTCCTTTAGAAATCGGTTAATATAATTTTCAGTTATTCCAAAGTTTCTAATGGTTCCAGTTGCAAGGGTGTTTGCTATTTTCGAAGAATGATATAGTAATAATTCGCAAAGGGTTTTTGAGTTGTCGTCATTCCCCAAATACCGTGATTTAATCAAGTCGGAGGTAATCAATTGTTTTTGGAACTTAAGATTTTGGTAGATTTGAATCAATTGTGAATGTACTTGGTCTAAATACTGATTTAAACATCTTGAATTTTGAGTATTGCCTTTAGCTCTTTGTTTGCGGCTGTCCCAAGTACGAATATCTACTTTTTGTTTTAAGCTGAAGCTTGCCCTTTTACCATTAATGGTAATTCTGGTTTGTACTGTGGTCGCATAATTTTTTGCCCGTGAAGGATTAATCCAAAAGAGGATTGAAAAGGTGTGTGAAGTACGCATAGTTGTCGTCTTTTAATTAAACAATTAGTAGAGACGAAAGTCAAATCAACTATCCTTTTTAAATCTGCTAGTTCTATTAAATCGACAACAATGTTGTCGATTTGCTTGTTTGTTGTCGATGTGTTAGCATTTTAAATCAA
>JBARUM010000615.1:0-3461 GCA_049645725.1 Maribacter sp. | reverse complement strand
AAAGCCAACTTTAGTTCCGCTGTTGTTTTTATAGCTTCTCCCTCCCTATATTGGAATATTACTTTTGCCATTGCATTGGCATTGCGTAAATCACCATATTCAAACAATACTTTTCTTAAATCGTCATAGGAGTAGGAATTAACTACCTGATGTGCCGAAATTGTGTTTCTTTTGCTCATGCGCATATCCAAATCAGCATCAAACCTGGTAGAAAAACCTCTTTCCGCTTTGTCAAATTGATGTGAGGAAACCCCAAAATCAGCTAAGATTCCATCTACTTTCCGAATGCCATAGAACTTCAAAAACTGTGTGATATACCTAAAATTCTCCCCAATCAATACAAATCTGTCATCTGCAAGGCTATTGGCCTGTGCATCCTCATCTTGATCAAAGGCATACAACTTGCCTTTTTCTCCCAATCTTTTCAATATTTCCTTGGAATGCCCTCCTCCACCAAAAGTAACATCAACATAAACCCCATTTTCTTTTATAGCCAAGCCATCAACGGACTCCTTTAGAAGTACCGGATTATGATACATCGTTACCCTTTGGCTTTTCCGCATACTTTACCTCATAAGCCAGTTGCTCTCTATTATCCGGAGCGGAATCAACTTCACCGTCATACGTGGCCTTATCCCATATCTCCAAACGGTTGTCCATTGGCGAAAGCGTCACTTCTTTCTTTATATCTACCAGACCAATAACGTCCTTGGGTATTAATAATCTACCTGTGGCGTCAATCTCTACTCTACGCAAGCCAGCGGTAAACTTTCTTTTAAACTCCCTGTCCTTTCTGCTATCGCCTAAACGCTCGTTCAGTTTCTTTACCTCGGCCTTCCAAACAGCATCGGGATAAAATTCCAAACATTCATCGTAGTAGGATTTTTTTATAAAGAAGCCATCATTGAGCAAAGGAGCCATTTGATTTCTAAGGGAAATGGGTAACATTACCCTTCCTTTAGCATCGGCCTTACAGTTGTAAACTCCTGAAAAATAGATTTCCAAAATTGATGGTCTTTATTTTATAACTCAAATATATAAATATTATTACCACATTTTACCACTAAAAAACACTTTGTTGATAAAATAGCTATATTTTATACCAATTTTATCTTATTAGGCCTAAAATTGAATTTCATTTCACCACTTTAAAAAGAACTCTGAAGCATAAAGTTCTTTATGACTAAATACGTCTTTACTAAAATGAGTGAAATCCCATTGTTTGTAATTACCTATATTTGCCCAAGGATTAGCACGACTTTTGATGGAAGATGAAATAATTAAAGACGAGAAATTCAGGTACATCGAAAAAGGAGAAGGCACTCCCATTATTATTCTGCACGGATTAATGGGCGGATTAAGCAATTTTCATGGTGTTACTGATTTTTTTCCAAAAAAAGGCTACAAAGTCTTTGTACCAGAACTGCCTATCTATGATATGCCAATGCTCAAAACCAATGTCAAGAATTTTGCGAAATACCTTGAAAAATTCATAGAGTACAAGGGGCTAAAGGATGTTATCCTATTAGGAAATTCCCTAGGTGGCCATATTGGATTATTACATACCAAATTATACCCAAAAATGGTAAAGGCGTTGGTCATTACTGGAAGTTCTGGGCTATATGAAAGCGCAATGGGAGCTGGTTACCCAAAAAGAGGCGATTATGAATTCATCAAGAAAAAAGCTCAAGATGTTTTTTATGACCCTGCGATTGCCACAAAGGAAATAGTTGATGAAGTGTTCGCAACGGTCAACGACCGCGTAAAATTGGTAAAGACCTTGGCAATAGCCAAGAGTGCCATACGGCATAATATGGCGCAGGATTTACCAAAAATGAAAACCCCTACCTGTATTATTTGGGGCGAAAATGATGGTGTTACTCCTCCAGACGTGGCGGAACTCTTTCATGAACTGCTTCCGGATTCCGATCTTTTTTGGATCAAGGAATGCGGGCACGCTCCTATGATGGAACACCCCAATGAGTTCAATGCCATTTTAGATGCTTGGCTACAAAAAAGAAACTTCTAAATCTTTTTAGATGAAAATAAAGTCGGCCGACTTTGTGATGAGCAACTCCGATGTTGCCAAATGTCCAAATGAACCCTTACCCGAATATGCGTTTATAGGAAGATCCAATGTAGGCAAGTCCTCGCTAATAAACATGCTTACCGAACGTAAGAGCTTGGCCAAGACTTCTGGAAGACCAGGTAAGACTCAACTCATAAATCATTTTAAAATAAACGAAAACTGGTTCTTGGTAGATTTACCGGGATATGGCTATGCTAAAGTATCCAGACGGGATAAGAATATTTTTCAAAAATATATTACCTCTTACTTTTTACAGCGAAAGCAACTTGTATGTTCTTTTGTTTTAATTGATATACGCCACGAGCCACAAAAGGTAGATATGGAGTTTATGCAATGGATGGGAGAAAACGGTATTCCCTTTGCTATCATTTTCACAAAGGCCGATAAATTAAAACCGAAGGCTACTAAAAAACAAGTGGATAGCTACATTAAGGAACTACTTACTGGAGTATGGGAAGAAGCGCCACAATACTTTATTACTTCTTCCAGTAAAAGAATTGGACGGGACGAAGTTTTAGAATATATAGACGCAATAAACCTAGAATTTTTTGAAGCTACCAAGAAGTAATACTCTTTATTTCTTGTATTTATAGGCGTTTTTCCAATAAAGTAATGAGTTCTTCAGCATTCTCTAAACCATTTAGCTCCTCTGTAGTTATAAAAATTTCTAAATCGTTATGAGTTTCCGCTAGAACAATAGGAAAGGTAAATTTATAGCCGAACTTCGACCGGTAAGCCTTTAAAAACTCATCTTTGTGAAGAAACTTCAGCTCCGTATCACTAGCTTCCAATTGCAATCGAAACTTTTTCCAAACACTATTCTCGGTAAAAGCACCAAAAGTAATATCACATAAGTTACAGGCATAGGTAGACGGACTTAAAATTTTATGCGCGCCGTCTATTAGCAAATTCCGTAATCCAGAATCAGCGTTATAGATAAAAATTAGTTTGTGGGATTTCTTGTTGTTCATTGTTTCTGGGTAAAGCTATATATTTATATTGCTTAAAAAACATTCAATGGCGATAAAAAAATCCATGCTTCCTTTGCTATTCCTAGGATTACTTCATATACCGTGTAAGTCACAAAAAACACAAAAGACTTACAATTCAGCGTCACTGAAGATTACACCTATCTCAGAAAACAGTTTTATTCATTGTTCTTACCTGAACACAAATGAATATGGCAAGGTAGACTGCAACGGATTAATATATATTAATGATGATGAGGCTGTGATTTTTGACACACCAACAACGATCGAAGTATCGCAAGAATTGTTAGACTGGCTGAAAAATGAAAAAAAAGTTACTGTAAAAGCGGTCGTCATAAACCACTTTCACGTAGATTGCTTGGGCGGATTAAAAGCCTTTCACG
>JBARUM010000614.1:0-3296 GCA_049645725.1 Maribacter sp. | reverse complement strand
TACCCAAATGACTCCAAAGTTGGACAACCTCACCAAGAATTATGAAAAGGGAATGATGGAATCTCCTGTTTTCCTAGAGGAAATGCAAGCGCTCTTTTCCAATGTTTCACAAGAGCAAATAAAGGCAGCCTGGAATTCGATAATTCTAGATTTTCCAGAATATCGGTTAGCGTTCATGGAAGCCTTAACAAAGGAAAATACCTATCGGTTGTTTTTACTAAGTAATACGAACGACCTACATATCCAAAAGGTAATGGAATCCATGGGCATGGAACGTTACCAACGTTTTCAAAACTGTTTTGAGAAATTCTACCTGTCCCACGAAATAAAAATGCGCAAGCCTAATGCCGATATCTATGAATTTGTATTGGAAGAGAATGGACTAAATCCCACAGAAACCTTCTTCATAGACGACACTAAAGAAAATACCGGAAGTGCTGCTGCGTTAGGCATTCAAGTCTGGAACTTACAAGTGGGTGAACAGGACATTATTGATTTAAAAAATCATTTGTAAATGGTCTACCTGGTTTTAAGCGTTCTCGCCTCCAGTCTTATTTTCGTTGTTTTTAAACTCTTTGGTATTTATAAGGTTCAAACACTATATGCCATCATTATCAACTATATCACCGCTTGTACCGTAGGACTGTTGTATTACGATGCGCCTCTGATGTTGGTTGAAATACCGCAAAAGAGCTGGTTTCCCGGTGCGATGGCTTTGGGATTGCTTTTCATTCTCATTTTCAATTTGATGGCGGCAACTTCTCAAAAATTAGGGGTATCCGTTGCCTCTGTAGCTACCAAAATGTCATTGGTCATCCCTGTTTTGTTCGGAGTCTATCTATACCATGAAGAATTGACCTTATTAGAGGTGATTGGAATCATATTGGCACTGTTCGCTGTTTACTTTGCATCGCTCAAGGAGAAGAAAATAAAGGCCGAAAAATGGGCCTTCCTATTACCGCTTTTGGTTTTTCTAGGTTCGGGACTAATCGATACCAGCATTAAGTATTTTCAGGAATTTCATATGCAAGAAGATGAATATGCGCTTTTTTCCGCTAGCGTGTTTGCATCCGCTGCCGTGCTTGGCGGAATCTTCATTTTAGTAAAGTCCATTAAAAAACCAATGCGGATAAATTTTAGAAATGTACTAGGTGGTATCTGTTTAGGCATACCCAATTATTTTTCCATCTACTTTCTATTGAAGGCTTTACAACATCCTATGTTAACCAGTGCATCCGTATTTACCATAAACAATGTGGCCATTGTCATGTTATCCACACTGCTCGGTATCCTTTTATTCAAAGAAGTGCTTTCCCTTAAAAATTGGTTGGGAATTGGCCTTGCCATCATTAGTATTGTTTTGGTAGCTTTGGGCGACAAGATATCAAACCTGGTTTAATACTATTCTATTTGGACAGTTACCTAACTATAAATAATCCCATAGGACCTATTCTTTTTAAAGAAAAGAAGAGCAAGTTCTATGGCTACGTATTTCCGGTAACCGATGAGGACCAAGTAAAAGAACAAATTGAACTCTTAAAAAAGGAATACCCCACGGCCAACCATGTGTGTTATGCCTGGCAAATGGGGGTCGAAGATAGAGCCTACCGGGCCAATGATGATGGTGAACCGAACAACTCTGCTGGCATGCCCATTTATGGACAGTTACAATCCTTTGATATCACCAATGTATTGGTTGCCGTCGTGCGAATTTTCGGAGGTACCAAATTAGGTGTTGGTGGTTTAATCAGTGCTTATAAGGAAACAGCAAAATTGGCTTTGGAAGAGGCTAAAATCGTTAAAAAAATACTTCAGAAAAAAGTAAACATCTTTTTTGAATATCCAGAAATGGATACGGTCATGCGCTTGGTAAAAAAGCATCAACTCCACATCATTTCCCAAGAACTCCATTTAAAATGTAAGATTGAATTATCCGTACCAAAAAGTGACTTTAAGAAAACCATTAAGTTGTTAAAGGCGCATCATAAATTAACAATACAAACCGAATTGTAATATTGCGCTTTAAAATTAGGAGGAAATTACTTTCCTAATTTTTCCAAAATATAATCCGGACATCGAATAGGACGTTTTTTTTCCTTGTCCATAAACGCTAACACAGTGTTGGCTTTTACCAAAAGTTCATGCCTTTCATTGATTACTTCATAATCAAATTCAATACGTACAGCTGGTGTCTTTTTAAGTATAACCTTGACCGTTACCAAATCGTCGTACAAAGCGGGTTTTATATAGCTGATCGATAAACTGACTACCGGAAGCATGATTCCGTTCTCTTCCATATCCCGATAGGAAATTCCTAAATCACGTAACCATTCCACTCTTGCCATTTCTAAATATTGGGCGTAGTTCCCATGATAGACGACCCCCATTTGGTCTGTTTCTGCGTATCTTATCCTAAAAGAAATTTCGTTTGTCAGCATTTTTTCAAAGTAAAAAGTATATATTTAAAAACTCCCCCAAGAGTGTGCGAACATGAGAAAAAAAAAGGTAAGATTCAATGAGTATCGATTTTTTTTTTAGATAATTTGTTCACATATTTGCCCAAGTTGAACGAGAACCAAGATTGGGATTTTTCCAATCATTTTTAGCTATAAGCTAACCAATAAACAAGTAGAATCTATTATGACCGTGAATGCTAATTCCGTATGGAAAAATTGTTTGATATTTATTCAGGATAATATCCAACCACAGGCATTCAAAACTTGGTTTGAGCCTATCAAGCCCATTAAGTTAGCGGACAATGCGTTAAGTATTCAAGTACCCAGCAAATTCTTTTACGAGTGGTTAGAAGAGCATTATGTGAAGCTGTTGAAGGTTGCTTTGACCAAAGAATTGGGTGAGACCGCTAAATTGGTCTACATCATCCGTATGGAAAACACCTACGGCAATAAAGAACCATTTACAGAGAAGATTCCAAGTTCCAACAGAGGTGCCATGGCAGCACAGGAAATGGATGTTCCCATTAAATCTAAAAATCCGGAATTACGAAACCCGTTCGTAATCCCAGGAATCCGAAATATTAAGATTGAATCACAACTAAATCCAAATTACAATTTCGATAATTTCTTGGAAGGTGATTCTAATCGATTGGCCCGTTCCGCAGGTATGGCCGTTGCTAATAAGCCAGGTGGTACTTCCTTTAATCCGTTATTGGTATTTGGTGGTGTTGGCCTTGGTAAAACACACTTGGCACATGCCATTGGCGTTGAAATAAAAGATAAATCTCCAGAACGGACTGTACTTTATATATCGGCTGAAAAATTTACTCAGCAGTATAT
>JBARUM010000613.1:0-4832 GCA_049645725.1 Maribacter sp. | reverse complement strand
CTATTATAGTGGGTATTGTCATTATTGGAGGTATAAAAAGAATTGCCAAAGTAACCGGAAAAATAGTTCCCTCTATGGCCGTTCTTTACGTAACTGCGGCGCTTTTTATAATTCTTTCAAATTATAGGTTTATTGATGATGCCTTTGGATTAATTTTCTCGGAGGCATTTACTCCAAGGGCAACCATAACAGGAGGATTCATTGGTGTAATTATTCAAGGGTTTCGTAGAGCCGCCTTTTCAAACGAAGCTGGTGCAGGTTCTGCGGCCATAGCTCATTCTGCGGTAAATACGAAGTATGCAGCATCCGAAGGACTAGTGGGCTTATTGGAACCTTTCATAGATACGGTAGTTATTTGCACCATGACGGCTATTGTCATTATCATGTTCAACATGGATGGCTCTTTTGTCTATGGGGATGTTATCAATGGACAAGCCCTAATGGCCGATGGGAGCAGAATTGGAGGCGTTAATATTACTTCAATGGCCTTTGATAGTGCCATTCCAGGCTCATCTTATGTACTTGTAATTGCCGTAGTCCTGTTTGCTTTTTCAACCATTCTCTCTTGGTCTTACTATGGCCTACAGGCCTGGAAGTATCTTTTCGGGAGAAGCAAAACTAGTGACTTGGTCTTTAAACTGATTTTTCTTGTTTTTACAATTTTAGGAGCAGCCGTAACCTTAGATGCGGTCATAAAATTTTCGGATGCTATGATTTTGGCCTTGGTATTTCCGAATATGATTGGCCTATTATTTCTATTCCCAAAAGTGAAAAAGGAACTGGAGAAATATTTAGAACTTATTAAACCGTAAAGAGAAGAAGATATATCTCTTAATATGTCAATTTTTCCATGGTTTGTAACTCTGGCCTTCCACCCCTATTTCCACAACCTGAAGCGATATAAAAAGAACCCTCGTGGTTAACTATTCCTGTGCCGTGCCTTCCCCGTAGTAAAGGTGGTCCTATTATCCAAGTATTTGTTTTGGTATCCAATATTTCCACTTCGCTATGGGCTGTTTCCTGAGCAACAGATTCACCACCTACTATCCAAATTTCCTTTCCTTTAGAGATGATGGTATTACCGGCCCTCTTTGTTGGTATTTCTGTAACCAGTGTTTTCCATTTACCTTCACTTATATCAAATACATCCACCTCGGAAAGTGTTTGATTAAAGGTATTGTCCGGGGCATTTGATAATCTACCGGCCATATTATAAATTTTTCCATCAACCAAAACTGCTTGAAAATGATCTCTTGCTCTAGGTGCGTCATTTAGAACTTCCCATACTCCCGTTTCAAAATCATAACTGTCCAGCCATTTTTTATGATCTCCACGATGGCCATCTAAAATTCCACAGGACATGAAGACTTTGTTTCCTTGTAAAACATTTCCTGAGGAACCCCTCCTCCTTTCTTCAGGTATTTCATCGCCCTGAGACCATTTATCGGTTAGTGGGTCGTACCAATAAATATTTGATACCGGGATCTCCCCAGGGTACTTTCCGCTCATTGCTCCGAAAATATAAATTTTGTCCTTATATACGATAGGTTGAAAATGATGCATCTCGATTGGAGGTTCTTTCCCTGTAGTCCATGCATTTGTATTTATATCATAAATACTTACTGGCCTAATTCCTCTTCCTCCCAGTAAATAGAATTTATCTTTTACCCGTACAAATGCGGCCTCGTGACGGGCTATTGGATTAGAACCGTCTGAAGCAATTACTTGCTCCCATCCAGTGGCTTCTTTCTTTTTATCCGCACAGCCATAAAATTGAATAACAATCCCGATAATTAGAATTGAAAAAACATACAGGTTTTTGAAGGTCTTATTTTTATTTAGCATAGTTACTTTTTATAGTAATTTAGAACGCTACCATCTGCACTCCTATCTCAATCCGAGCTGCATGAAATTACGAAAAATGCATTGACTCTACCTTGACTTAGTGTCCAAATAAACCATAATATAAAAAAGACGTTACAATCTTTTCAAGGTCTCCTACTTTTGAAAGAAGTACTATTTAAACAAAAATGCACCAGGCTTAACCACTGGTGCATTTTACTGTTTAGAAAAATAATCGTTTAATTTCCTTTTTTGTAATCCGCTAAGAATTTTTCTAATCCACTATCGGTCAATGGGTGTTTTAAGAGTCCCTTTATAGCACTTAAGGGACCAGTCATGACATCAGCCCCAATTTTAGCGCAATCTATTACATGCATTACATGACGTACGGATGCTGCCAAAATTTCCGTCTCAAAACCATAGTTATCATAAATCAGTCGGATATCAGCTATCAGACCAAGTCCGTCCGTTGATATATCGTCTAGCCTTCCAATAAAGGGAGATACGTAAGTTGCTCCAGCCTTAGCCGCCAATAATGCCTGACCTACTGAAAAAACCAGCGTAACGTTCGTTTTTATTCCCTTGTCAGAAAAATATTTACAAGCTTTAACGCCATCACCTATCATTGGTAATTTCACCACAATCTGAGGATTTAATGCTGCCAATTTCTCCCCTTCCTTGACCATCCCGTCAAAATCCGTAGAAATCACCTCGGCACTAACATGGCCATCTACAACACTGCATATTTTCTTGTAATGTTCCAAGATATTCTCGGCACCGGTAATGCCTTCTTTGGCCATTAGGGAAGGGTTTGTGGTAACCCCATCCAATACTCCCATGTCCTGGGCTTCCTTAATTTCCGCTATATTCGCTGTATCTATAAAAAATTTCATACGTTTTCTTTTTAGTTTTATTTTACTTTAAAAAATCAATTACTTGCTTGTAGACTTGTTCCCCTGTGAAACCAAATTTTTCGTCCAAGACCTTTGCAGGAGCCGAATATCCAAAATGATCCAAGCCAAATACCTTCCCATTTGGTCCTGCCAAGCCTTCTAAATTAATCGGTAAACCCGCAGTTAGACCAAATATAGGTTTGTTGTTAGGTATGACTTTTAGTTGGTACTCTTTTGACTGTTGTCTAAAAATACCTTCCGATGGAATTGATGCAATATTCACTTTTAGTCCATTCTTATCTTCTAATAATTTGGCGGCTTCTACCAAGGTAGAAACTTCTGAACCATTTGCGATTAAAACTACGTCCGGATTTACTGTTTCCTTAACCAAGTAACCTCCTTTTTCAGCCCCTAAAGCTGCTTCGTACCTAGAACCATTCTCAGCCGGAACATCTTTTATTCCCTGTCTTGATAAAATTAAGCCTGTTGGAGTTTCACTATTTTCCACGGCCATTTTCCAAGCTACATTTGTTTCTTGAGAATCAGCGGGACGTAAAGCCACGAAACTCTGCTTATGATTGTGATTTTTCAATTTTTCCAACAAACGAATCTGGGCCTCCTGCTCAACTGGTTGGTGCGTAGGACCATCCTCTCCTACCCTAAAGGCATCATGTGTCCATACGAACTTCACAGGGAGTTGTTGAATGCAGCTTAAGCGAATTGCCGGTTTCATATAGTCCGAGAATACGAAGAATGTAGCTACTACAGGAATTATACCACCATGCAGCGCAATACCGTTAGCGATCGTCGCCATGGTGAGTTCTGCAACTCCTGCTTGCAAGAATGCACCCGAAAAATCTCCTTTTTTAAGGATGGTCGTTTTCTTGAGGAAACCATCCGTCTTATCACTATTGGATAAATCGGCAGAAGAAACAATCATATTTTCCACGTTTTCTGCTAGGTATCCTAAAACACCGGAAGAAGCTGCCCTTGTGGCTAAACCTTCCTTGTGCTCTATGGAACCAAAATCTAATTCGGGAAGTTTTCCAGATAAAAATGTATCCAATTTATTGGATAATGTTTTATTTGCTGCTTTCCAAGATGCTATCACCTCCTTCTTGTCAGCCGCTTTTTTCTTTTTGTTTTCTAGGATGTCGGCATAGAAACTTTCAACCTTACCGTATATGCTAAAGGGATTATCGACATCGGCACCTAAATTCTCCATTGTTTTTTCATAGTCGGCACCAGTATCCCCAATTGGCTTTCCATGAAGTTCTGTATATCCCTCATATATGGAGCCGTCTGCAGTAACACAACCTTTACCCATAATGGTCTCCCCGATAATCAGAGTTGGTTTTTCCATTTCTGCATTCGCATCGGTTAGGGCTTTTCTAATTTGAGCGTGGTCGTGACCGTCTACAGTAACAACCTTCCATCCCCAAGCCTCGTATTTTTTTGCCGTATCCTCAGATGTTACCTCATCAGTTTTTGAAGACAGTTGTACATCATTGGAGTCGTAAAACATAATAAAGTTATTAAGCCCTAAATGTCCTGCAATTCTACCTGCTCCTTGCGATATTTCCTCTTGTACCCCACCATCCGATATAAATCCATAAATCTTATGGTTCATCCAATCCCCAAAACGTGCTTGTAAGAACTTGGCTGCAATGGCTGCACCTACTCCCATTGTGTGACCTTGTCCTAAAGGACCTGAAGTATTTTCTATACCCCTCGCCACATCTACTTCTGGATGTCCCGGGGTTACCGAGCCCCATTGTCTAAAGTTGGCGACATCGTCCTTTTTAAAATTCCCAAGCAGGTAATATTGTGAGTACATCAAGGAAGACAAGTGCCCGGCATCCATAAAGAAACGATCACGAAACGGCCAATGCATGTCCGAAGGATCGTAATTAAAGAATTCAGAATATAAAATATGCATATAATCCGCACCACCCATTGGTCCACCCGGGTGCCCGGATTGTGCTCTTTCTACCATTGCAATGGCCAATGCCCTTATATTGTCTGCTGATAATTGATCTAATTCTTTATTCATTGGATTAAGCTGATTTTTCTTGAAGTTTTTAGTTTGTTATATTC
>JBARUM010000612.1:0-3343 GCA_049645725.1 Maribacter sp. | reverse complement strand
TTTCATAGCCATTCTGTAGAGCATTCCGTAGTCTTCTAAGGACAAATCTACCACCGGAATTTTATCTGTTCCTGCACTGAATATTTTATTCGCTCCAAATCCTTCAGACCATCTAGATTGTGCAATACCTAATGCTCCAGCTTTTTCTAGAGCGGCATTCATTGTTCTACTGGTATACCCCGTGTTCTCAAAATTTTCGCGCCATGCTTTATCCTGTGCCTCACGTTCTATTTTCATTTTTTCGAAAGACTCGGGCGTAGCAAATTCTTCCCAATTGTAATCTGGTCTTCCCGTAGGCTGCAACATGCTCACCATTACTATTTTCCCTCTTACGTTGGGAAGCCATTTCACAAAGGCTAAGGAATCGGATATCGTTGGTAATGTTATGAGGGCTGCAGTTACTCCATTCTTTCCAGTTCCGGGATTCCAGGCCAATTGCGTTGCATGCAACGAAGCTATTCTTGGAGAAACCATATCTACATGCGTAATGCCCCGTTCCCAACCACGCCATTTTCCCCATTCTTGATTTTCAGCCGTAATACCCCATTTTTTATAGGTGTTGACTGCCCAGTCGTGTGCGGTTTTCATCTGAGGGGTCCCAACCAATCTTGGACCGTTCACATCCATTAATTCATAGGCCAATTGTTCCAATTGTGAATTATCGTAAGCTTCTTTTTGAATAGCTGCCACAATTTCTTCCGTGCTTTGAGCAAAACAGAAGTTGCCGATAAGTAATAAAATAAGGATAGGTAGAAGTGCTGTTTTTTTCATTTTTCTAGTGTGTTTGAAGGAAAAAAAAAGATAGGGAATACCGTTTTAAAAAATAGGACAATATGGAATTCAATCTAACTTTTTATCCAATGATAGGATAGTGTTTAACAATACGTTTGCACCGTTCGCCATATCTTTGGCCGACGTATATTCTTTTGGGGAGTGACTAATGCCTCCTTTGCTAGGTACGAATATCATTCCCGTGGGTGTAATAAGAGCCATGTCCTGTGCGTCGTGACCGGCACCACTTGGCATTTTCTTAAATGTAAATCCTAAGGCTTTGGTCGTGGCAGCTATTTCTTCTTGAATTGCCAAGTCCATAATGGCAGGGTCTGCTGTAGTGTCCAATGCATTGAATGTGATTTTCACCTTGGATGCCAAGGCGATTTCTCCAGCTTTTTGCTTAATGGCAGCATAGACTTTTTCTATGACCTCCGAAGACAAATCCCTTATCTCTAAACTGGTCACTACTTTTCCAGGAATAACATTTGGTGCTCCCGGTTCGGCCCTTATTTTACCTACGGTTCCTACTTGGCCGCCGTCAAAACTATTGGTAACTTCGTTTACTGCGATAATAAATTTAGCAGCGGCTAATAATGCATCTTGGCGTGCATTCATAGGTGTGGTTCCTGCATGATTGGCAAAGCCGTCAAAAGTAACCTCCCACCATTTGAGTCCAACTATTCCCTGGACGATTCCTATTTCCAGATTTTCTTTTTCTAAAATACCTCCTTGTTCTATATGCAGCTCCAAGAAAGCTGCAATTCCTCCTTTTTTTCTAGCGACTTCAGAAATTTTAGTAGTGTCCCCACCCAATCGCATGATACCCTGTCCCATTGTATATCCGGTAGAATTTTTAACGGCCAAAGCTTCTTTTCCCAAATGGCCCGCAATGGCCCTGCTACCCATAACGCCTCCTTCCTCATTGGAAAAAATGATGATTTCCAAAGGGTGTTTAGTCTGTACCTTATTTTCATTTAAGACCTGCAAAACTTCTAAGGCCGCCATAGAACCAACACAGCCGTCATAATTACCACCGTTAGGAACTCTATCTATATGAGAACCAAAAGAGATCGGCTTCATTTTGGAGTTTGCTCCTTTCCTTTGCCCAATGATATTTCCCGCGAAATCTATATGGGTTTCCAAGCCCATTGTTTTCAATAGCGATATGACCCATTGCTGTGCCTCAATATCGGCGTCACTAAAAGCTACGCGTTCTGTTTCACCATTAGGCTGTAAGCCAAATTTGGCCAAATCAAAAATACGTTGTTCTAGGCGGTCTTGATTTACTTTTAGGGTGGACTGACCTGTAACAACTAAGGGTAAAAAGAAAAACAGGTAAGGACAATATTGTAAAAATTTCATATAAATAGATTGGTTAATCGTATTGGAAAGTAAGATAATCGAAAAAAACGGAATTCCCTTTTTCTGGATAACGTACAAGCAAGTTTATTAAGACATCACCCTTTAAATCCTGATGAATTATGAGATCCATCACAAAAAGGTTTATTATTGGATACTCCGCATCGGCAAAAGGCGGTAGCGCCTTCTTGTTCTTTTTCATTGCCTGATGAATCTTTAATACGAAACTTCCCCGCGACGAGTAGCGGGCCATTCTTGGTCACGGTTACCTCCACCGAAGTAGCCTCAACTTGAGTTTCTTGCTCACCTTTCATAACATAGGTCAATGCACCAGAAGGACATTTCTTTATTTGTGATATCAAGTCGGCCGTACTGGCATTTTGAGGTGTAATCCAAGGTTTCTCCTCTGGTTTGTAAACTTCCGGTAATGCCTTAATGCATTCTTTTGCGTGTATACATTTGACGGGTTGCCATATTACCGTTAATTCGCCATTGGAATACTCCTTTTTAATGTCTTTTTTCATAGGTTTCTATCCAATATTTATACCTCTCATTACTAGCTTTTTCCATTCTGGATGTCTTTTAAGATAGAGAGCCACAAACGGACACATAGGAACAAGTATTAAATCTTGACGTTCTATGTCTTCCAAAACCTTCAAGACCAAAGTTGAACCTATTCCTTTTCCCTCCAAAGAACTTGGGACCTCAGTATGAGTTAAGTAAATTCTGTTTTTTGCTCTAATGTATTCTATACGTGCTATGGCACCTTCTATATGCGCTTCATATTGTTTTGCGGATACATTGTCCGTGACCTTTAAATCGTTGTACATGCTCATTAAATTAAGGATTGTTTAAGGTACAAAAAAGAGATTTACCTAAATATGGGCATATATATACAATGTGCATTACAAAAAATGTAGTGTATAATTCCCTTATATACGGGAATTATATACCTGTTTACCCAAGATTTTTGTCTTCTTCTCTCTTCGTTTTCCAAAAAAACAAAAAATTAATTAGCGTAAATTTATATTATGGAAAGAATAGAAGTATCAAAGCACACTAGGTATACCTTGGAATTGATTTTTTCAGAAGCTCAAACAATGGCAGAACAAGTTTTAAGTGCTATTTCTGAAAACAGGAACAAGTCCATTGTACTAATAACATTTATTTTCTCTTTAGCATCCTATTCTTTTGTGCAAATATTGGAGCA
>JBARUM010000611.1:0-2177 GCA_049645725.1 Maribacter sp. | reverse complement strand
ACTCATATATTATCTCTATTGGAAAACAGACAAAAGAAATAAGTTAGGTTATTTGTTCGGCTTATTTTTGGTACTTCTCTGGACTATTAGATTCTTCGTTGAATTTGTAAAGAAAAGCCAAGGTGGTTTTGAAGAATCTTTAGGTTTGTTTTCAACAGGGCAGTGGCTAAGTATTCCTTTTATATTAATCGGTTTATTTTTCATGTTCAGACCTTCAAAAAAGGTGTAAAACAATGCTTTTTTTATGAAACCTATTCAACGGTATTTCCTTGTAATTCTTTTTTTGGTTGTAGTGGTCAGTTGTAAAGAGAAATCTAAAAAAGTTATTAAAACGGAAGAAGTATCCTTTACCAAGGAGGGTGATTTAATAATTCTTAAAAAGACTTCCGATTCCTTACTTGTTGAATTGGATATTGAGATTGCCGAAACAGATTATGAAACCCAAACTGGATTAATGTACCGGAAAGGGATGGAGGACAATCAAGGCATGTTATTTATTTTTCCGGATGAGGCGATGCATTATTTCTATATGAAAAATACGGAATTCCCATTAGATTTAATTTTTATTAAAAAAGATTCGACCATTGCTAGTTTTCAGGAAAATGCAAAACCTCTAGATGAAAAAGGACTTTCCTCGCAGGTACCCGTGCAATTTGTACTTGAAGTAAATGGTGGCCTTTCTGAAAGATGGAATTTAGAGGTTGGGGATAAAATAGATATTTATAGAAACAAGCCATGAAGTATTTGCTGGGGGGCGAACAATCGAAAAGACTTTCTTTTAGAAAAGTAAAACCCTCTGACTTTCTAGACTGGCTCCCATTTCATCAAGAACCCAAGAGTACCCAATTCTGGGACGGATTACCAAAGGACCCAGAAATAGCCTGTAAAGAGCAGTTTAAAGGCATTTTTCATCGGTATGAAAATAACTTAGGAGGAATGAATGCCCTTATCTTTAAAGAAAAGACTTCCTTGGTGGGCATATGCGGTCTTTTAATCCAAGAGGTTGATGGTGCGCAAGAATTGGAAATAGGATACTCCATTCTGCCCAAATACTGGCGGCTTGGATTTGCTACTGAGGCGGCGCAAAAATGTAAAGAGATAGCATTCAAAAATAAATGGTCCTCCTCACTTATATCCATCATACACGTAAACAATATTCCATCCCAAAGAGTTGCGCTAAACAACGGTATGCAATTGGAGAAAACAACGGAATATAAAGGAAACCCTGTTCATATATTTAGATGTTATGGCTGAAAACTTAAACCATTGGGCTATACTTATCAACAATGACTCCGATAAGATTTCTTTAATCCGTTCTATTCAGACTCCAAATAAAAACTCTCATTTTAAGGCTTTCAAAGCTAAGAAAGGACGGGTTTTTTCTCCTTTAACACTCCAATGTTTTATAGATGAGGAAGAACGCCATGACAACAAAGTAATAGAGGGCTATAACCAATCCCTGAAAACAATGTCCAGCGGAGAACAGAAAAAAGCACTACTGTTTCATATTCTGGAATCCGAGCCAGATTACATTATCTTGGACAATCCGTTCGATAACTTAGATATCGATTTTCAAAAGCAACTTAAACAAATTCTTACTAAGCACTCTGAAACTATTTCCTTGATACAGCTAGCAAGTCGAAAAGTTGATGTATTACCCTTTATGACCAATTATGGAAAGCTCACAAAAAACAACTTTAGTATCATTAAAATAAGTGAGTTAAAGAACAGTAATAACAAATATAAATTCACTGGGAGAATACCCAATGCACTAGAGCCCGTTACCGTTCCAACAGAAACTTTAGTGAAGTTTAGAAATGTTTCTATTTCCTATGGAGATAAAAAAATTCTAAACAATATCAATTGGAAAGTAAGAAAAGGAGAGTTCTGGCAACTGTTCGGAAAAAATGGTAGTGGAAAAACTACTATATTATCTATAATTACTGGGGATAACCCGAAAGCTTTTGGACAGGAAATCTTTCTATTTGGAACTAAAAAAGGAACTGGGGAAAGTGTATGGGACATTAAACAAAAACTAGGATATTATTCTCCAGCAATGACAGATAAATTTACTGGAAGACATTCCATAGAACATATGTTAATTTCAGGGCTTACAGACTCCATTGGCCTATACTTACGCCCAACAGAAATACAAAAGAGATATATAAAAGAATGGT
>JBARUM010000610.1:0-4576 GCA_049645725.1 Maribacter sp. | reverse complement strand
AGGATGTTTTCTTCCCACGTACTTAAATTGTTATTATAGCGCATTTTAAAAGTGTCATCATCTTTGAAAATTGTAAACGGTTCTGCATCGTCAGATGTTTCAAAGCTTCCGTCAAATTTTGGGTTTACCTTTTTTCGATACCCTTTCAGATTGTCCACTTTAAAATAATCTACATTGGAATTCATTTTGTACTCTTTTTTCTTTCCGTTCGGGAATTCAACCTCCGTTATCTCCCAATAGCCATTGAGCAAAGTCAATTCATCCTCGGTAACCGAACCACAGGATAATAGAATAGAACCTAGAAATAACATGACTAACCGATTCATACTTACAATTTAAAAATTTTATAGGTTTGATGAATTTTCTTGATGATATCTTCCGTGCGTTCTGCATGGGTATCGCTCACAAAAATCTGTCCAAAATTTTGCTGGTTTACCAGAGTAATGATATGGGCAACACGATGTTCGTCCAATTTGTCAAAAATATCATCCAACAACAATATGGGTGTAGTTTTGGAAATGGCCTGCATAAAATGAAATTGAGCAAACTTTAAAGCTATTAAAAATGATTTTTGCTGTCCTTGACTTCCGA
This sequence comes from Maribacter sp., assembly GCA_049645725.1. Classification (GTDB taxonomy): domain Bacteria; phylum Bacteroidota; class Bacteroidia; order Flavobacteriales; family Flavobacteriaceae; genus Maribacter. The sequence continues at coordinate 3,985 of JBARUM010000610.1, read as the reverse complement.
ATTTTTTTATGGGATAGCCCATTATGTTCAAACTTAGGTCGTCTTTATGTATTCCAACACTGGTGTATTGCAAAGCCCTATCCTTTTCTATTTTTTTATCAAGTAATTGTAACAGGCTCATGTCTAAAAGCTTACTGTCATAAGTAAGGCTTACTTCTTCTGTATCGCCTGTTATTGCCTTATACTGCTCTTTAAATATTGGAATAAAAGCTTCCAAAAAAGCTACTCTTTTTTGGAATATTTCCGAACCATAAGAATTTAATTGTTCGTTGTAAACTTTGAGTGTTGTAGCATCAAAAGTATGGTTTACGGCAAAGTATTTCAACAAAGAGTTTCGTTGTGCGAGTACTTTATTGTAATTAATCAATGCTTGTAAGTAAGATTTGTCCGATTGTGAAATGACGCCGTCCATAAATTTTCTTCGGACGTCACTTCCCTCAACGATTAGGTCACGATCCGCCGGGGAAATAATGACCAATGGTAATAAGCCAATATGATTCGAAAAGCGGTCGTAGGCCTTTCCATTTCTTTTGATAATTTTTTTCGTGTTCCTTTTTAAACTACAGACAATTTTTTCTTCCCGTCCGTCTTTTTCAAAAATACCATCGATTACAAAAAAATCTTCCTCGTGTTTTATGTTTTGAGAAGAAATGGGATTAAAATAACTTTTCCCAAAAGATAGATGGTAAATGGAATCTAGAATATTGGTTTTACCAACTCCATTATTGCCTACAAAACAATTTATTTTTGAATCGAATTCCAGAATTTTCGATTCAAAATTCTTGTAATTGAGCAGCGATAATTTTTTAAGAAACATTAAAATTTATTGAAATTTTGATTCTATGAGGTAGAATTGTCCCCAAAATATCCAAAAATAACGAATAAATACGCCATAGGATTTCAATAAAAACTTTATTTTTGCGCGACCAATAAAATTAGAGATGGCAACATATAAGAAAAGAGGATTTAAACCCAAAACCAAAGCTGAGGCTCAGGAGTTTGACGAGCAAGAAAGCACAACTGCTGAGGTGTTCAGTACATTGGACGAGGGTGCTTCCAGGTCGGAGGAATGGGTGTCTAAAAATCAAAATTATATTTTAGGAATCATAGGTGTTATCGCCATTGGTGTTCTGGGGTACTTAGCATACAATCAGTTTGTGCAGAAACCAATGGAGGCCAATGCGGCAAATGAGATGTACTACCCACAACAATATTTTGATCAAGCTCTAGCAAGCAGTGCCGCTAAGGATTCTTTATTCACTTTGGCATTGGAAGGCGGTGAAGGAAAATATGGTTTTTTAGACATTATTGAAGAGTATAGTGGTACGAAAGCAGCAAACCTTGCCAATTATTCAGCAGGTATGGCCTATTTGAATATGAACAAATATCAAGAGGCGATAGAGTATTTAGAAAATTTTAAATCTGATGATAAAGTCTTAAGCGCCCTGTCCATGGGTGGCCTAGGAGATGCATTCATGCAGTTGGACCAGCCTTCCGATGCTTTAGGATATTACGAAGCAGCTTTTGCCGGTAGCAACAATGAGTATACAACTCCAAAGTTTTTATACAAAGCGGGTGTTACGGCTTTAGAAATGGGAAATAAAGATAAGGCCTTAGGTTATTTTCAACGTATTAAGGATGAATTTTCCGATTCCGATGCTGCCAAAAGTGTTGATGCTTTTATAGGAATGGCTAAAAGTGGCGCATAATGGCTACCGCTAACAAAAACTTATCTGCATACGATAAGGCAACAATCCCAAATGCGAAAGACCTTCGGTTTGGGATTGTCGTCTCTGAATGGAATTCTGAAATAACCGAAGGTCTGTTCTTAGGTGCAAAAGATGCTCTGCTTGATTGCGGTGCGCGGCCTTCCAATATTCAACGGTTGGATGTCCCCGGTAGTTTTGAGCTTACTTTTGGTTGCAAAAAGCTTATAGAAAAGGGAAGTATAGATGCCGTTATCGCCATAGGAAGTGTAATTCAAGGGGAGACCAAACACTTCGATTTTGTGTGTGGTGCAACAGCTCAAGGAATAATGGATTTAAATGTTTTGACAGATGTCCCTGTTATTTTCTGCGTACTTACCGATAATATATTGCAACAGGCAATTGACCGTAGTGGTGGAAAGCATGGTAATAAAGGCACTGAAGCGGCAATAGCAGCTATTAAAATGGCGGTCCTAAGGCACTTATAGGAGTATTACTTATTTTGTTTCCCGAGTTTAGTTCTAAATATGTGAATCCCATTTTCTGTTAACAAATTTTGGCATTACTAATAATGCCCTTTTTTCGATTTTAAGTAACTTTGATGTTATGGGTTTTCTTAATAAAATAACGCGGTTACGTAGAAATAGAAAGTTCGACTATCAGCCGAGGTATTTTGATGATAAGGGAAAAGGAAACCCCTACAAAATTGAAACCAAATTCGACCAATTTAGAAGTACGTTATCAAATCAAAGAGGACTAAAAAATAAGATTACCAATGCTCTGGACGATACAAAACGCAAGGGAGATCGGAATATTAAAATTAGAATGGCCGTTATCATAGTAATTTTAGTTTTAGTGTTTCTTTATATCATTGATTTTGAGTTATCCATATTCTTTTCCTAAAAAATGGCAGATATAATTAGACTTTTGCCAGACCATGTCGCAAACCAGATTGCAGCGGGTGAAGTAGTTCAAAGACCTGCATCGGTCGTAAAAGAGCTACTGGAAAATGCAATAGACGCACAGGCTTCCGAAATAAAACTGATAGTAAAGGATGGTGGTAAGACGCTAATCCAGGTAGTTGATAATGGTATTGGCATGAGCTGTACTGATGCCAGGCTTAGTTTTGAGCGCCATGCCACTTCAAAAATCCAAAAAGCGGAAGACCTTTTCAATTTGAATACAAAAGGTTTTAGAGGCGAGGCTCTAGCATCTATAGCGGCAATTGCCCATGTAGAAATGATGACACGGACTACGGAGGATGAAATTGGAACCCATATCAAAATTGAAGGTAGCAAGGTAATCAGTCAAGAAGTTGCAGTGGTTACTAAGGGGACTTCAATGTTGGTAAAGAACTTGTTTTTTAATATTCCTGCACGTCGTAATTTCTTAAAGTCCGATCAAGTGGAATTCCGCCATATAACGGACGAGTTTCATAGGGTTGCTTTAGCGCACCCTCAAATTGCCTTTTGTTTTTATAACAATGGGGCAGAGGTTTTTAATCTGCCCGCTAATGATTTTAGAAAAAGGATCGTTCATGTTTTTGGTAGAAAATCAAACGAAAAATTGGTACCCGTCAATGAGGACACTCAAGTAGTAAAAATTACTGGTTATATACAGAAACCGGAATTTGCCAAAAAGAGTAGGGGAGAGCAGTTTTTCTTTGCCAATAATAGGTTTATAAAAAGCCCTTATCTGCATCATGCCGTTCTGGGGGCTTTTGACGGACTTATACGCTCAGGAACACATCCTGGCTATTTTCTTTGCTTGGATGTTGACCCTGCTTCAATAGACATTAATATACACCCAACCAAAACTGAGGTTAAATTTGATGATGAGCATACATTATACGCCATATTAAAATCTACCGTTAAACATAGTCTAGGACAGTTTAATGTAATTCCAGCAATGGATTTTAACCAGGATCAAAATCTAGAAACTCCATATAAGTTTAGGGATAAAGAAGTTAGCTTACCAAAAGTTTCTGTGAATGCTGCTTTTAACCCTTTCCAAGAGGTTGTTCATGGTGCAAGAGGAAAAGTTGGAAGCTACACCAAGACCAGCGCAAAAGGTTGGGAAAACCTATATGAAGGATTGGAAGTTTCCGCTAAAGAGCATGAAACAAGCAATTTGGAATTTGAATCGGAAGCCATAAACGGCGTTATTTTTGACACTACCCAAGGATCAATAGATACCGTAGGTACTACATTTCAGCTCCGTAAAAAATACGTTATTACTACTATTAAATCCGGTATGGTAATAATTAACCAAAGTAGGGC
>JBARUM010000609.1:0-1943 GCA_049645725.1 Maribacter sp. | reverse complement strand
ATGCATAGGCATCTGAAGCCCCCATTTTATTAAATACCAAAACGCTAAATGCAAGCATTAAAGGCACATAAAGATATACGCCCGGAATTATGCAAAAAATGAAGCCTATAAAAAGAGATAAGCCTATCATTATTCCCAATCCTATAAAATTCCAAAAACTTGCATAGACTTCCTTTTGTATCGTATCAAAATCAGTAGTACCCTTACCGCTTGCGTACGATTTTATATAATGTAGAATGGTAGATTGGGATACGACGTAAACAGCCACCAAGGAAAAAAGGTACACCAAAGCGATGACAAAAATAACAGCTATGTTATCTAACTCCGTAGTGCCGCCAGCAAATATTAAACTAAAAGAACTTCCAGCATAGTACATGTAAAATATCATTGCCAAGATCATGACCAATAGGAAAGGTCCAACAATTTTGAAGTAGGTAGTAAAAAAGGGTTTGAATTCTTTTCGTAGAAATCCAAAAGTGTCCGAGAGTACATCACCCAACTCTCTTTGTTTTTTAAACTCAATATAATCTGGCTTCATGTAATTTTAATTTCTTGTTTAATTGGTATGGATATATAACGTAGTAAAAAAGAATTAGTGCCAAGGAGCCAGAGATAATTATAATAGCCAGCCAGTCCGGCATTCCGGTATGGCGGGTCACAAAACCCTCTAAAAAACCGGCGATGATGAAAAAAGGTACTGTACTTATCATGATCTTTAAGCCGTTCTTAACGCCTCTTTTAAAGGATTCCAATCTGGTGTAGGTTCCAGGGAAAAGCATACCATTGGCCATAACCAGCCCAGCACATCCTGCAATTATGATTACAGAAATTTCAATTGTTCCGTGAATCCATATGGTTCGGACGGATTCCCATAGCAGCCCTTTTTCATAAAAGAAGTACTGAAAACTACCCAGCATAATTCCGTTCTGTAACATGACCATCAAGGTGCCAATACCAAATAGAATCCCAAAGGCAAAAGCCATAAGTGCGACCCTGATGTTGTTTATGGTAATCCCTAAAAACATATTAAACTCCCCCATTTGCTTATAAACCGCCATGGGGTCGCCATTTTCGATGTTTTCCAAGGTCATGTTAACGTAGCCATCCCCTAGGATGGACCGCACAAAATCACCCTCGTTGGCTGCAGAAAATATGCCGACAAAAGTGAAAAATGAAAAAACCAAAAAAGCAATTAGTAGTTCCCGATGGTGTTGTGCAAACATGCATGGAAATTCTGTCTTCCAAAAACTGATAATCCTGTTCTTGGGTTCTCTTCTAGTTTTATAAATTTTTTGATGTGCTTGCGAGGCAAGGGAATTAAGATAGAATTCCGTGTTACTTTTAGGGTAAAATGTTTTGGCGTAACTTAAGTGGTCTGTGATTTCAATATATAAATCGGACAATAGATTGGGAGCAACATTCGTTTTGTTGTCCAATGCGCTTTCAAAAGTAGACCATTTGTCTTTATTTTGCTTCACAAAAGCGGCCTCGCGCATAAGCTTTGGGTTTATATCAAAGAAACAAAAGAATGGAACAATTTCAAATAGAAACAGCGCAAAATATAAGCATAGACCAAAATACGGCCCACTTGGGAGATCGCATGTTGGCTTTTATAATTGATGGGTTGGTTATTGTCATTTACTACATTTTAATGTTTTGGTTCTTATTAGCTTTAGATATTGATCCTGGTGACCAATGGGCTTTGTACATGTTGATGAGTTTACCAGCTTTTTTGTACTATCTACTCTTTGAGACATTTATGGATGGTAAGACCATTGGTAAGAGCTTTATGCAGATTCGTGTTGTGAAGCTAGATGGTACCAAACCAAGTTTCGCCAATTTTTTCGTGCGATGGGCATTAAGAATTATCGATGTTTCCCTTAGTTCTGGTGGGATAGCAGTTTTTACGATTTTAATTCGTGGAAAGGGCCAGAGAGTAGGGG
>JBARUM010000608.1:0-4383 GCA_049645725.1 Maribacter sp. | reverse complement strand
ACTTTCTATATCCTCAAAAAGTTGTTCCTCTGGCACAAGGTCCGGTACAATATCAATGGAGACAAGTAAATCCTTAGGCTGTATTTGCAATCCTGTGAGTAAAACCTTTATACCGTTCTTATTAAGTTCTAAAAGTGCATCCTCTAAGGCATATAATCCAGATTGGTCAATATAGGGTACACCATCAAAACGAATAATAAGCGCATCCACTTTTGATATTTCGAGTAATTGATCTTTAAAATGAGAGGTAAACCCAAAGAAAAGCGGCCCGTATAGATGCTTTATCGCCACCCTATCTTTATACTTATTATAGAAAGCTTCTTCGTCTTTCCAGGGCTTTTCACCATCAAAACCTGCTAATAGACCTACTTTGATACCTTCTTCACCAATATCACTTGCTTTTTTCATGAACAGAAGTGATGCAAGAATTAAGCCTACTCCCACAGCTAGTATTAGACTACCAAAAGTAGTTAACAATAATACCACGATCAATACAATGGCATCCGCCAGTGGCACGTTGGTTAAATGTTTTAGTCCTTTAATGTCCACTATTTTAAAACCGATAGGAATTAATATACCTGCTAGTACTGCTAAAGGAATGTGTGCTGCTAAAGAGCCAAGACCCAATAAAACAGCTAAAAGGAACAAGCCATGTAACATGCCCGATAAACGTGTTCTTCCTCCAGAGTTTATATTTACGACTGTACCTTTTGTAGCTCCTGCTCCAGGAATACCGCCGAACATTGCCGCTACGGCGTTACCAATACCTTGTCCAATAAGTTCACGATTACTATTGTGTTTGGTTTTGGTCATATTATCAGCAATTACTGAGGTCAATAAAGAATCTATAGATCCTAGAACGGCCAACACTAAAGCATATTCGGCAATAAGGGAATAGGCAGAACTATCTATTGATAAAAGACCATCTAATTGCAAACTAGGCAGACCGGAAGGAATTTCACCTATCACAGGAACGTTCCACTCTAGAAAAAAAGCGACTAAGGAAACAACTATCAATGCCACTAACGGACTTGGAACAGCTTTGGTTATTTTGGGAAAAATATAATAGATGAGTACGGTGAGCGCTCCCAATGTGAGAGCTTGCCAATTAAAATCCGAGAACAATCTGGGTAAATCCTGCACTACGCCCATAGTTGATTTTTCAGAATCCAAGCCTACGAATGGGAATAGTTGAAGAATAACGATTATAAGACCTACGCCACTCATAAATCCGGATACCACCGGATATGGAAAATATTTGATATAACCTGCTATATTAATAAGCCCAAAAAATATCTGTAATACACCCCCAAGGAGGAAAGTGAGAATAATAATGCCCATAGCGCTTTCTAAGCTTCCGGCGATATCTATGGCACTGGCCACCAAAGCTGCCGAAACAACCGTCATAGGTCCGGTAGGGCCACTAGCCTGCGTTAAAGTACCACCAAAAAGGGCCGCTAAAATACCCACGGCGATGGCGCCATAAAGACCTGCAATTGCTCCAAGTCCCGACTGTACGCCAAAGGCTAAAGCCAGAGGAAGTGCTACGACCCCTGCTACGAGGCCACCGGTTAAATCTCCTTTGATATTACTAAAATCAAAAATATTCTTGAACATATATGCTTTACGTTTTGTGTGAATCTTTATTTTCACCAATTTTTTCCTTAAAATATAGCTTTTAATTATATAATCGTGCTTAAGTGTCACCTAACCATATAAAGTTCGTGCTTTTTCAATTTCAGTGTTGACTAGTCAAGTAGTTATATGAATATTAATAAACAACGTTCCAAATTACACTTGGTTAGGTTCTGTTTAAAATTTAAACTATAATAAAAAACTATGATTAACATAAAAAAATCTAACAATACTTTACAAGAAATAATATAATCATGTGTGGCTAGATGTATGTTTAAAAAGAATTATTTAGCATGGACTCCATCTTTTTCAACCAATGGAATAGTAGTTAAATTAGGGACGGTAACACTGCCTTTGCTGAATTCAAATCGCTTTTCATATAATTTATTGTCAGCGTAATAGGTGACAAAAAACTCATTATTAAGTTGGAGTACCTCCTCTTGTACAACTTCTATTTTCTCAAAAGATTTTGCTCCTACAACACCGATGGCATGCCGCATTAAAGAAGTTTTCTTTTCTCCATCAAAACCTTTTGAAACAACCAAGACCATTTCTATAGGAGAAGTTCTATCGTTTAGGACATACGCGTTCCAATCCTTGGATAAAAACTCTTCATTCCATTCATGGATTATGGCTACATAAACATCTTTTGCAATGGGGATTTCAATATCTTTTTTCACAGAATGATCATAAATTATAGGGCGCTTCTGAACTGTTCCAAAAAGCGGATGTCATTTTCGCTTAATAAACGAATATCCGAAATCTGATGCAGTAAGAGGGCAATCCGGTCAATTCCCATTCCGAAGGCAAATCCTGAATATTTTTCTGAATCTATACCACAATTGGTTAGCACATTAGGATCCACCATTCCGCAGCCCATTATTTCTAGCCATCCAGTGCCTTTTGTCATTTTATAATCGGTCTCTGTTTCCAGACCCCAGTAAACGTCAACTTCTGCACTGGGTTCCGTAAATGGAAAATAGGACGGTCTGAGGCGTATTTTAGATTTACCAAAAAGCTCTGTAGTAAAATACTGTAGCGTTTGCTTTAAATCTGCAAAAGAAACGTCCTTGTCTATATAAAGCCCCTCTACTTGGTGAAAAAAACAGTGGGAGCGGGCAGATATAGCTTCGTTCCTGTAGACCCTACCTGGAGATATAGTACGGATAGGAGGTTTGTTGTTTTCCATATAGCGCACCTGTACTGATGAGGTATGTGTGCGAAGTAACACGTCCGGGTTGGTTTGTACAAAAAAAGTATCTTGCATATCTCTTGCAGGATGGTATTCCGGAAGATTTAGTGCCGTAAAATTGTGCCAATCATCCTCAATTTCAGGACCTTCGGATACATTGAAACCAATTCTTGAAAAAATTTCTATAATTTGATTTTTTACAATAGAAATAGGATGTCTAGATCCTAATTCTATTGGGTCTCCCGGTCTGGTAAGGTCACCATAAATCCCTTGATACTCATCTATGTTCTCTAGAGCCTCTTTGAGCGTATTTACTTTATCGGTTGCTGCCTGTTTTAATTGGTTAATGGTTTGACCAAACTCTTTTTTTTGGTCGTTAGGAACATTTTTGAACTCGGCAAAAAAGTCGTTTAACAATCCCTTCTTACCTAAATACTTAATACGGAAGGATTCTATCGCCTCTTCGGTATCGGCAGAAAAACGTTCTACTTCGGAAATATGCTTTTTGATGGTATTGATCATATGGTCAACTAAAACTGCAAATTTAAAACTTTTAAAAGAGTACAGCCTGTTTTTGACCGGTTTTGATGAACGTTACTTTTCAGCATCAAATATATCCTTTACGTTTTTTTTGACCCAAAGCAGACAATCATCAAAATTATCCAATACATGTTCTTTTGGAATTAGATCGGGAATTGAATCAACGCGTTCCATCATATACCTTGACTGTTGCAGTACATCAACAAAAAGGATGTTTATGTCGGATTTTTTCAAATCTATTAGAATATCTTCCAGCGTCTACAGGCCGGACTGATCCATGTACTGCATGCGCACCATTCCTATAATTACTGTGAATACCATTCTAGGGATTTGATCCGCCATTTGTTGAAAACCCATTTGTAGATTTAAAAAATAGAGGACCTTTCAGGTGTTTGATAAAAACTTCTTCCCTTACATTTTTTGGAAAATCTGACTCGTCTTCCCAGCCAATTTCCTCCTCTAAGGATTTTACATCTCAACGTTCTGTGGTAAGGTCTCCCATTTTTTCATGAATATTAAGGAGGCGATTACCAAACCTGCTCCAACCGCAAATGCTAGATTCCATACGAAAGATAATATGAGAACAACCAGCATAATTACTACTTTAGAATTGAATTTTAAAGGGACAATACTCAGATCTTGGAGTAAACTAGGAATAGCTTTTAAACCTTTATAGTCTATAATGCCTATACCTGCGGTAACTTAAGATTCCTACAAGAAAGGCAGCCGAAATTTGAGATGCAACGGGTTCCAAGGCCAATAGAATAATAAGTAGAAGCACGCCTGCCACCATACCGGAAAGTTTGGTCTTTCCGCCAGCGTTAATGCTTACTACTGTTCTTATTGTTGCACCAGCCCCTGGAATACCTCCAAAAATTGCCGCAATACTATTTCCTATTCCCTTACCCAATAGTTCTTTGTTGAGCTGGTGTTTGGTTTTTGTCATGTTATCCGCAAAGACAGAGGTTAACAAAGAGTTTATGGAAACTAGAAGTGCCAGTGTTAAAGTGTTAAGA
>JBARUM010000607.1:0-4714 GCA_049645725.1 Maribacter sp. | reverse complement strand
CTAATATACAATTTTCGCCAATATGATTTTGATAAAAATACGGTTTTTAGAGTCTCGGTAAAGTTTGAAAATTTTAGAAATAGATATGATTCATCTAAAAAAGAAGACGTTCAAACCGTTTTAGATGAATCCACGCCGTTGTTCTTTTAAACGGCGGTTAGAAAGAACAGATAAAGAAAATTGGCTGTGTCCCCTAAAAGGTTCCATTTTTGAAACTTTTGTGCTTTTTAAAGCTATCCAAAGTAGTACTTCTTAAGTTCTATTTCGATAATTAATTCATGATGGATTCTAAACAGTTAAGATTTTATCGGCCTTGCTATTTGGACTTATCTTTTGGCCCCGGAGGAATACTGTGGTTAACCATTTGTCGATAAAGCATTAAACGGCCATCGGGCATTTTTTTTCTAAAATTTAAGTTTTTCCCCTTTACCATGTATTTTTTGCCATCCTGTTTCCATTCAACATAATATTTGCCCATTTGTAGGGAATAATCCCCCATTTCTATTACCTTATGGGGTGCAATAGTCAAAGAGTCCATAATTGAGTTTGGGTCGTAATGTCCTTTGAAATAATCCGTTATTTCTTTTTTTCCAATAAAAGGGGGATCATAATAGGTCATATAGATGGCGTCATCCATATATGACTTCAATTGTTTGTCCGCATCGCCATCCTTTACGGCCTCAATGGTGTAGTTGAGGCTTTCTGTAATTTTATGCTCCAACCCCGAGCTGGGTGTCAGGGGCGTTCTGTCTTCCGTTTCAACACTTACGAAATTCAAATATTCCGGTTCGACCCAACTCGACCCTCCCCACATATTGGCCAAAAGTTTTAGCTCCCCATTGGATAATCCTGTCCACCAAGTCATATATTTTCCTTTGTAATTGAACCAGTCTTTATCCCGAATTTTATATTCATGTTCAAATGTCCCTATCTCCAAAAAGTACTTTCCAAATTGTTGGATCTCGATAATCTCTTTAGCATATCGTCTTGTATCGGATAAATCGAATACGGTAGTGTAATAAGCTTGGATTTCATTTATATCCTCTAAGGAGCTATGATATTCCGGTAATATCATTGTCCCGGGCAGCATATAGTAAAGCACTTTCTGTAGATTTTCATCCTTGATAGCGTTGGCCAATTCTTTACTTTCCTCTTGGATCTGTAAAAAATCTTGATTTGCCGAAGATCTATGTTGAACATTGAGTAAAACGAAACATACAGTGAGCTTAGAAAATAATAAGGATATCATATCAAGTGCTTTTTAGTTAGTATTAGGTTGAATAATTTCTCTTACAGTGGCCCACCCCGAAGGGCTTTTATCGTACCTCTGATAAATGACCATGGTACGGCCTTTAAAGATAAAAGGGTTTCCATCGGTCTTGGGTGTCCCTCTGATCGAGAAGAGTGACTGCTCAATGGCCAAATTTCCTTCTATGTATATATCTTCATTAGTGTATTCCACAAATTCCAAGCAATAGCTGTTTAAGGTTTTACCTAGGCCATCTATTACAGCATTCCTTCCTAAGATATAATCCTCATAACTAATGGCCTTACTTACCTCTGGATGGTGATAGGATTTTATGAGATCGATGTTTCCTGCCCCAAAGGCATCCCTGATCGCTTTGCCCATCGCAAGAATGGTTGCCCGGTCTTCTTCCTGTGCTTTAAGGGCATGGGATGTAACAAGAAAACCGATGATTAGGATGAATGAGGCATATCCGTGTGTTTTCATGGCTGTTTTTTACTGTTTCGAATAAATATGATGGCCGATTTGTCGGTGTATTTTCAGTGAATTGTCCTCCTGTCTTTTCCAATACACCATTCCGGTTCCTTGATTCATACCGGAAAAGCCGGGAACCGTCCATTCTACATAAAACTGTGTAAACCGCAGTACTCCATTCGGCACCTTTATATAGTCGTACGTAGCACTCTCTATGGAATCTATGACAACAGGGTTCTTATGGTACGCGTAGTAATGCCGACTTAAGTTGGCAATCCCAGCCTTGGTAGTATCTACATACGGTGTGTAGGAACCGTCTTTTGTATACAGTTCCAACATCTTATTGGTATCCCGATCCCTAACGATGTTTTCCATTAACGCTCCATAGGCATCATACTCCAGTGGTATTTTTACGCCTTCCCTTGCTTGTAGATTCCATACTGCTTCCTCTATAGAATCTACCGCCATCGTAGAAGGCTTTTTGATCGCGTCAAAATAACCGAAGGTCTCCGCTCTCAATAGTAAGTTTCCATCCGCTTGTAGTTCCCAAATGTGCCAATAGGGACCTAAGCGATTTTCACCATCGGGGAAAGACTTTCGAAAAGTCCCGATTTCTAGTATGGTTTCGCCGAAATCGAACAATTCGGTGGTTTCCTTTTGGTATTTTGTAGGACTTTGTCTTTCAAAGATTTCAGTGTAGAATTTCTTGATACCTTCTTTTCCATCGATCAACGGATTATATTCCGCTAGCAAAAGGGCATCCTCAGCATATATGTCCGCTATTCCGTTGAAATCTTTCATCATTGCAGCTTCGATCAGGGCGTTGTTCCTGGTTTGGATTTCCCCCTTTATATCCGAGACCGTTGAAGTTGCATCCTTCTTTTTTTGGTCTCCTGCACATCCAATAGCGGCCAGTATGACGGCAGATAGGATCAGTATTCTTTTTTTCATTTTGCAATTGCTAACGTTCAGTGTGTTCTAGGTCTGTCCGGATAAATATACCTCCGTAATAATTCCTTGTAGGTGTACCGTTCTGGTCGTATTGAATAGATGATAGGCTGTATTCATTAGTATTTAGCCAATAGTACTCGTATATTCTATAGGTCCCATCGGGCTCTCCTTCAAATTCCACTTTAAGGTGCACATTCCCTTTTTCATCAAAATATCCTTTACCTGATCCACTTCTGAAAGGGTAAAAACTGGATACGTGTTCAATTTCCTTTTTTGTGTGATTATAGACCCATAGAATATGCCCTTTTGCGGAAGTTGCGTCTACGATCTGTAAAATACTGGTGTCCGTATTCACTTCTTTAACTATGGTATAGTGATTAGGTATTTTCATTTTTTTGATTCCATTTCCATTGTCCTGCTCCCAGTTATCGTCTTTTAAGGTCCATTCCCCGATAAATTTTTCAAAGGGATTTCCGGGTCGATCTACATATCTGAAATTTGAGGCAACAACCTTTTGGGTATCGGGCGATAACCTGATTCTCCTGGCATCGCCCGCCTCCCATTCCACATCGTTCAGCACATACTTAAAATAGAGATCCGTTTCGCTCTCGATATTAAAGGCTACGGTAGCCGAATAGACACCTTCTTTATCGACATCGGTCATCTTAACGCCCTTTACCCATGTCAAGGGTGCCATATTTCCTCGAATTCCGATATTCAACAGGGTATCTTTTTTGAATCGTGCAATGGAATCCGGTGCTAGCTGAAAAGTTAAAACAGCGGATTGCGCAAAGACGTGGGAAATACTTGTACAGCTAATTGCGATACATAGATGAATAAGCAGCTTCGGTCTCATCTGATAAGGATTTTGTTGAACAGGATAAAGGAACCTAAATCGAAAGACCTTATGAAAATCAAATGACGATCTACAGCGCATAATTGACCAACAACGTATTTTGGTGCAATCGCTTATTTTATTCCTGTTATTGACTCCAACCGTTGGTCATCGCTTGGGAGGGTCCGTTCATCATTATTTTCAAGCGGTATATGTATCCTATAAAATGAAATAGCCCTATTTGTTTAACTTTGATAAAAGTCGGTCAATGCCCATATGGTTCTATAAATATAAAATATATCACCTTTTCTTTTGGGCGGGGTATCATTTTGCGTGGTGGTCTATCTCCATAGGAAGTCCGTTCGAGGCGGCGCAAAACATTTTCTTTTCGTCCTATACCACCAAATTCGTATTCTACGTTATTTTTCAGGCCTTGGGTGTTTATTTGAACCTATACTATCTAATGCCCAAATTTCTGGAGAAAGGTAGATATGTGCCTTATTTAGCTTCCGTTTTGGCGACTATTTTGGTCTCGGCGGCACTCATTATCTCCGGATATTATTTGACCGCATACCGGTCCGACCTAACTTTTGAGGAGCTTTTTTATGTCAAGGAAAATGCGTTCTGGCAATTGTTCAAATCGAATGCCCTGCCCTCAACGGTCGCCAGCATGACTTTGGCCATGAGCATCAAACTGGGAAAAAATTGGATTGCGTCACAAAAAAGACAACAGCTGTTGGAAAAGGAAAAAATAGAAACCGAGCTGAAGTTTCTAAAATCACAGTTCAACCCCCATTTTTTGTTCAATACCATCAACTCCATTTTTGTTCTTATCCATAAAAATCCCGATATGGCCTCGGAATCCCTGGCAAAGTTCTCGGACCTTTTGCGCTATCAGCTGTATGAGTGTAACGAACCCACAATACCCTTAGAAAGGGAACTTAACTATCTTAGGAACTTTATCGAGCTGGGTAGCCTTCGTTTGGATACGAATGTTAGGTGCGAGATAGACCTCAATGGGCCTATAAAAAACGACCTGTCCGTTGCACCGTTCATATTAATGCCGCTAATAGAAAATACCTTTAAACATGTTTCACAGAGCAAAACTCAACATAATTGGCTTGAAATCGATTTGAGATTTGAAAATGAAGGTCTGTTGTTAAAGGTTGCCAACAGCGTAAATCCTTTGGATAACAGATCGAGTACAC
>JBARUM010000606.1:0-1811 GCA_049645725.1 Maribacter sp. | reverse complement strand
GTGCTCCATTGATTGGTCTGTTTATTCTTAAGCAACCATATTTTAAGATTATCAACTGTTTTAATATCCGCAGGGCGAATTTCAGAAAATGCTTCAATCAGTAAAGCTTGAGTTTCTATAGGTGCTTGGTACCAAAACCATGAGCTGGTATTGCTTTTCCAGTACATGCCCAATTCATCACTGGTAATGCTATTTTCTTCCAATGCACGTAGAATTTTAGTATACGTTTTTGCGTCATCTTTTCGGTGTAGCACCAATGCTAACATTCCCTGTGCATACAACCCTCTTTTTGTCCAATATTTCTGAGCTTGTTTTAAATAGTACTCCGTTATCTCATCTACTTTCTTAGAGGTTTTAATATCTTTAAAAAAGCTACGCATGTATAAATAATGCACCTGATTCGCACTTAAATGATCATCGTTAATATTAGACGTGTGTTTTTTCATATACTCATACTCTTTTACAAACTCATCGTCCAAATATGAAATGGCATTTTCGATCATATCAGTTTGGTTGCTGAGCGTAGTCGAAGTAACCAAATGATTTAAATGCCCCATGCCAGAAATAACGTGTTGGGTAATGTATCTGTTATCCGGTCCGCCATTGAACCAAGACCAGGCACCACTAGAATTTTGATTTTGAGCAAGTTTGTTTAAAGCTGATTGCTGCTCGTTCTTCATCTTGTTCAAATTGAACAACAACCCGATTCTTTTCTTTTGCTCCGTTTCAGATTGTGCATCGCGTAGCCAAGGCGTTTCTTGAATTAAAAGTGATTTTAATTCCTCGTTCTTTTCTAGATTACTCAATAAGGCATCTGAGTTTGCCCATTGGTCAAATACTTCACGAATTCTTGGATTGCTATTTGCGATGTGACTTGCCAATGTATTCGCATAATATCTAGAGAAGGTCTGTTCATTACAATCATACGGATATTCCATTAAGTAGGGTAGTGCCTGCACTGCATACCAAGCAGGATTGGAAGTCATCTCTAAAGTCAGCTTGTGGTGTTTCAGCGTAGTTGATGAGGTATTGCTAAGCTTATCAAGGGTAAATGTTTTGGTTTGGTTACTACGAATCCACATCGGTAACGTTTCGGTTACCAAGGTTCTGTTTGACAATACGGGCAACATATTCTGTTCCCCATCAGAGAAATCACCTGCTTTTGCAATGATTTTATATTGAACGGATTGCAATCCTTCCGGAATATTCAATCTCCATGATACTTGGGTATTCCCCATGGCATCAACTTCAAAAGCGGTTGTGGCTAGTGTATTATAAGCCTCTAACAATTGTGTTGATATATCTAGACCAGTTACCGCATCGGTCAATTCTAATTTCGCCTGACCAGAAAGTAGTTTTTCTGTTAGGTTCGAGATTTTACTGCTTATTGTTATTTCATCTCCTTCACGTAAAAATCGTGGTGAATTTGGTTTCACAATCAACTCTTTTTGAGTTACTGTTGTGAGATTGGTTATCGTGCTTTCCAATTCTTTAGTATGTGCCAATAACTGTAAATTCCAACGGGTTAATGCTTCGGGAGTAGTGAAATT
Organism: Maribacter sp.; assembly: GCA_049645725.1. Lineage (GTDB taxonomy): Bacteria > Bacteroidota > Bacteroidia > Flavobacteriales > Flavobacteriaceae > Maribacter. The sequence goes on along the minus strand of JBARUM010000606.1, from coordinate 261 downwards.
GAAACTTACATTTCCTTCTTTATCGGTCTGTAATTTTGGAAAGAAAAAAGCGGTTTCCTGTAGGTTTTTACGAATACTAACCGAATCAAAATTGTCGCTAGCTGTCTCTTGTTCTAGTTCTGTTGGTTCTAAACTTTCAATAGCACTTGATAATTCATTTTCTTTTGTAACTAAACCATATCCAACTGTAACCACCTCATCTAATCCAGCACCATCTTCTATTATAGATTTTCTCAAAGGTGCTGAAGACCTTTGGTACAT
>JBARUM010000605.1:0-2233 GCA_049645725.1 Maribacter sp. | reverse complement strand
GCAGGAATGGATGACGATTCCGCACGGTTGTTGGTAGCTTTGGTAAACAAAATTGCCAAGGAAACAAAAACTGCAATTGTCTTTGTGTCCCATAGGGCTGAACCTGGTTTACGACCAAAACAAACTTTTCAATTGCAGATGACTGATAAAGGATCAATAGGTCTGGTTCAGAACTAATAGTAAAAAAGTCGCTACCCTCTTTCGAGAATAGCGACTTTTTATGTTTGAGTTAGTCTACTTATTTATCTCCTGAAGAAATCTTTTTACTTAATGCATCGTACATAATTGGCGTTGCTATGAATACCGAGGAATAGGTACCCACAATAACCCCTATAATCATTGCGAACATGAAGCCCCTTAGTGATTCACCACCGAATGTAAATATTGCCAATAATACCACCAAAGTTGTTAATGAGGTATTCAATGTTCTTCCCAACGTACTATTGATAGCAGAGTTGACATTATCTCCTCCTTTCCATCCGCGTTCTGCTATAATTTCACGTATACGGTCAAACACAACAACGGTATCGTTTAATGAGTATCCGATCACCGTTAGAATAGCCGCAATGAAAGCTTGGTCTATTTCCATATTAAAAGGCATTATCTTACCTAGAATAGAAAATACTCCAAGAACAATTAAAACATCATGGAAAACAGCTGCTACCGCTCCCAATGAAAATTGCCACCTACGGAAACGTAAAAGAATATAAAGGAAGACTACTGCTAACGAACCTAAAATAGCCAAGAAGGCGTTATTCTTAATATCATCCGCTATGGTAGGACCAACTTTTACGGATTGTAAAATACCAATAGACTTATCATCACTTCCAATACTAAAAGCCTGTTTGGTAATACCATCTGGCAGATATTTCTGTAAAGAAGTATATAATTTGTCCTGTATTTCAGCATCTACCTCGATACCTTCAACATCAACTTTATAAGGAGTTGTTATTTTTATTTGATTGGATTCTCCATAGGTCTTTACATTAGTTCCGCTACCAAAAACCGTATTCAACTCTGAGGCTATTTCAGAAGGGTTTACCTGTTGCTCAAATCTAACAGTGTAGGAACGTCCCCCAACAAAATCAACCCCTTGTTGTAAGCCAGGTCCAAAGAACAAAGAAAACAGACCTATCGCTACCAAAATACCAGAAACAACGTAGGCAATCTTCCTCTTGATCAAGAAATTAATATTCAAGTTCTTGAAAAGACCTTTTGTTACGCTTGTAGAAAAATCTAAAGTTCTATCTTTTCCACTAATATACCAGTCTACTAATAACCTTGTGATGAATATGGCGGTAAACAAGGAAGTAAGAATACCTATTAGCAAAGTAGTCGCGAAGCCTTTAATGGGCCCTGAACCGAATACAAAAAGAATTAAGGCTGTTAGACCAGTAGTAATGTTAGCATCCAAAATGGAGGAAAGCGCATTGCCAAAACCATCGGCCACTGCTTGGCTTTTCCCTTTTCCTTTAGCCAACTCCTCTTTAATACGTTCAAAAATAAGTACGTTCGCATCTACGGACATACCAATAGTTAATACAATACCTGCGATACCAGGTAATGTAAGTACAGCGTTCAAACTTGTTAAAACGCCAAATATTAAAAGGATGTTCAACAATAAAGCGATATCAGCGAAAGCACCTGCCTTACCGTAGTAGAAAATCATCCAAATCAAAACAATTGCCATCGCAATTAAAAAGGACATGAAACCACTATCTATAGCTTCTTGACCTAGCGAAGGACCAACAATTTCTGATTGAATGATTTCTGCTGACGCCGGTAGTTTACCAGCTCGCAACACATTGGATATATCTTTTGTTTCGTTAACGGTAAAATTTCCAGTAATCTCAGAACGACCTCCGGAAATAGGTCCAGATGAAACACCTGGGGCGGTGTATACTTTGTTATCCAAAACAATAGCGATACCTGTTTGGTTCGTATAAGCGTCACCTGTTAGTTTTTCCCATTCTTTTGCACCTTTGGTGTTCATGGTCATTGAGACCGCAGGTTTGCTAAATTGGTCAAAATCCGCTCTAGCATCACTTACAACATCTCCACTTATTCTAGGTGTTCCGTCCCTATTGGATTTTAAGGCATACAAATCAATCACCTCAATATCTTCGGATGATGGCCTTTCCCAAACAAATTTGGTGAACTGTATATCAGCTGGTAACAACCTTCTTATTTCTGGCATTCTTAAATATCCCCCGATAGTAGCAGTATCCTTAAT
>JBARUM010000604.1:0-1638 GCA_049645725.1 Maribacter sp. | reverse complement strand
GCCGGGCAAAGAGTATAAAATGCAGCCTACGCCCGAAATTATAAGAAAGGGCTATAAAGGCAGTGAAAAATTAAAAGGGAAAGTAGCATTAATTACTGGAGGAGATAGTGGAATTGGGCGCTCAGTGGCAGTCCATTTTGCCCGAGAAGGCGCCAATATTGCCATTGTGTATTTGGAAGAGGATAAAGATGCCCATGAAACCAAAAAGATGATTGAAGCAGAAAATCGCGAATGTCTCGTGCTAAGAGGCGACCTCAAAGACAAAGAGTTTTGTAATAAGTTGGTGGAAAATACGATGGATCAGTTTGGGTGCATTAACATACTGGTGAATAATGCAGCAGTTCAATTTCCAAAAGATAGCCTAGAGGATATTAATGATGAAGAACTCGAGGAAACTTTTAATACCAATATCATGGCCATGTTTCGCGTAACCAGAAATGTGCTACCTCATCTGAAAGAAGGATCGAGAATTATAAATACGACTTCTGTAACAGCCTACCGTGGAAGTGGCCACCTCATCGATTATTCATCGACTAAAGCTGCGATAACAACTTTTACTAGGTCCTTGTCCAAAAATCTTGCGAGCAAAGGAATACTTGTGAATGCCGTGGCGCCAGGGCCGATATGGACACCGCTGATTCCTGCAACCTTTAATTCTGTCGAGGATTTCGGGAAAGATACTCCTTTGGGCAGGGTAGGGCAACCAAGTGAAGTAGCGCCTGCATATGTGTTTTTAGCCTCTGATGACTCTACTTACATTACAGGGCAGGTAATACATGTCAATGGAGGCGAAGTGGTGGGTGGTTGAGAACTGAACTGTAGCCTCAATGGCTATTTAATGATTATTCTTAGGGTCTTGTTGATACTTCTTTTTATTGAAAGGTTCAACATACCCTTCTTTTTGTCTAACATCTAAATCGGTATCATCTCCTTTAGGTGTTTTGTTTGGGTCGTTCGAAACATGCTTGTTTCCAAAGGGTATTCCTTTATTCTCTTCTTTATTCTTGCTCATAATTTTAAAGTTTGATTCAAAATATAAACCGCTAATGGAATTCATTGTTTGAGAGTGACGCAATTTTGAGTTTAGTGATAGGGTATCCATTTGCCTTGCACAGCTTGTATTGTTTACCGAACTTCGGTGGCCTTTTGGTAAAGAACACCAACAGGGCGAAAGGGGGAAAATGGTTGAAGATAAGAATGAGGGAGAGAGGATGAAAGATAATGAGTTTAGTGCGTCTGCAAAAGCTCAATGGGTTATCTTGACGGGTTTGGGAGTATTCGCTTTGATTGTTTGGCTAATAAGGCTATTCGCTTAGCAAAGTTTTCGAAGTCCGCTCCCTCTTGCACTCACTTGGCCACTGTGGTAACTGGTGCTGACCTTCGGTACTGACCAAAATTTGCAAAGTGCTCAGCATTGAACAGAATGCGATTCCATAATGAATTATAGAAAAGGAATGTTTTTACTACATGAGCTTGCTTCTCAGTCACCCTGTAAGGGTCTTTTTCAGTAACATAGAATAAATCTATACTGTCAAGAGAACCAATTGGCGCTAGAGGAATGGGGTATCAAACTGCAGTATGATTAATAACGTGTTAAAGTTCACCGAACCATAAACGCTCATTTTCTTTCCCTGAGGC
>JBARUM010000603.1:0-5037 GCA_049645725.1 Maribacter sp. | reverse complement strand
GTATACTTTACCATGGAAATATTCAGTTTTTCGAATATTTTGATGATCTTACAAAAAACTATGGCGATCGGTACCGCATCATTAGTTCTATGTTTGTTGTTTAGTACATTGTTTAGCACAAAGAAGGAATGAGGAAAATTCTTTTATCATCCATAATAATCCTTGTCGGAATTACTTTTCTGAGCAGGCTTTCCTATCTGCAGATTTTCAGCTTTTCCCCTGATCAAGTATTGGAGGACCCAGCTATTAAAGCCATTTATGATTATCCTGAAAGAGGTTATATTTATGACAGAAATGGAAAACTTTTAGTGGGTAATGACCCTGCTTATGATGTCATGGTAATTCCAAGAGAAGTGAAAACTTTAGACACTTTAGAATTTTGTGGGTTATTAGGTATTGAAAAGGAGAAATTCATTGACAAGCTCCACAAAGCTAGGGTATATTCTCCAAGATTACCGTCAGTTTTGGTTCCACAACTCTCAAAGGAGGATTATGCTAAGCTTCAGGAGAAGATGCGAAAATATCATGGCTTTTATATTCAAAAGAGATCCTTAAGGTACTATGATACTCAGAGTGGAGCCAATGTTCTAGGATATATCAGCGAAGTAAACGAGAGAGATTTAGCAAAGAATAAATATTACGTACAGGGCGAGTTAAAGGGCAGAACAGGTGTTGAACGTTACTATGAGGATTTGTTGCGGGGCCGGAAAGGTGTACAATACATTCAAAAAGATCGTTTCAACCGAGATATTGGCCCCTACAAGAATGGAGCCTTAGATACACTTCCTGAACAAGGAAAGCAGATAAGTGTAACCTTGGATAAGACACTTCAGGAATATGGAGAACGTTTGATGAGTGGTAAGAGAGGTGGTATCGTGGCTCTAGAACCAGCCACTGGTGAAATTCTTTCTATGATTTCTGGACCTACGTATGACCCATCTTTATTAGTTGGTCGTAAACGTTCAAAAAATTACACTAAATTGTATAATGACACTATCGCCAATCCTACGTGGGATCGTTCCATACATGCCCAACAACCTCCAGGCTCCCCTTTTAAAACACTAAATGCCCTTATAGCTTTACAAGAAGGCGTAATGGACGAATCAACCACCATACGCTGTTATAATGGCTTTTACGTCGGCAGGAAAAAAAGAGGTTGCCACTGTGGCGGAGGAACCCGAAGTATGAATACTGGGATTTACATGTCATGTAACGCCTATTTTGCCGGTACTTTCCGTAAGATTTATGACAAGTTTGATACCACAGACGAAGCTATGGATGTCTGGGAAAAGCATATGAAAAGCTTTGGTCTTGGAGATTATCTAGGCTATGATCTTCCCTTTGGTCAAAAAGGAAGAATTCCTAGCAAAGAATATTATGATAAATGGTATGGCGATAATAGGTGGAGCTCATCCTATATCATATCAAATTCCATAGGCCAAGGAGAGATTTTAGCCACTCCGGTCCAATTGGCCAATATGACGGCTGCAATTGCCAATAGAGGCCATTACTTCACCCCTCATATTCTTAAAAAGGTTGAAGGAAAGGATATTACCAACCCAAAATTTACCGAAGCCAAACATACTACTGTTGATCCAAAATATTTTGAGCCCGTTGTGCAAGGCATGGCAGATGTTTATAAAAAAAGAGGGGGGACTGCATATTGGCTGCAAGTACCGGGAATTGAAATTGCTGGTAAAACAGGAACGGCAGAAAATTTTACAAAAATAGATGGTGTACGAACCCAACTCACCGATCATTCAGTTTTTGTTGCCTTTGCTCCTGTGGACAATCCCAAAATTGCCATTGCCGTATACATAGAAAATGGTTATTTCGGCTCTAGATACGCCGGTCATATAGCTTCGTTGATGATAGAAAAATATCTAAAGGGGGAAATAACCAGAACGGATCTCGAAAAAAGAATGCTGGATAAGACCTTAGAGCATGAATATGCAAAGCCCTACAGTGGAGAAGAGTTTAAAATAAATGAACGTGTCTGGTAGGAGTATACTCAAACGTATTGATTGGTTAAGCGTTTTTCTTTATTTATCCTTAGTACTTATTGGTTGGATCAATATCTACTCCACCACTTTCACTGAAGCACAGGAATCCATATTTGATTTTGCCACACTACATGGTAAGCAGCTTTTTTTCATGGGAGTCAGTTTTGTCGCCATTATTGTCATACTTGGTTTAGAAGTTAATTTTTACGAGCGATTCTCCAGTATTTTTTACTTGATATCAATGATTTCCCTATTAGGCCTTTTCGTATTTGGAAAGACCATCGCAGGAGCAACTTCTTGGTATGATTTGGGCTTTTTTAATTTACAGCCCTCAGAATTGGCTAAGGTTGCAACGGCATTAGCATTGGCAAAATACCTAAGTGATATACAAACGGATATCAAAAGAAGAAAAGATCAACTTTATGCTCTAGCGATCATAGTAATTCCTGCCATACTTATAATTCCGCAACCCGACCCTGGTAGTGCATTAGTTTTTTTCGCTCTGATTTTTGTAGTATTCCGAGAAGGATTACCGCTATTTTACCTAGGTATAGGTTTTGCCCTAATAATGATATTTGTCTTGACCCTAATGTTCGGAACAATCTGGGTTAGCATAGGTCTGGTGCTATTGATTGTCCTGCTATTCGGATTGAAAAGAAAGACGTTCAAAGTACCTGTTTTCCCTCTGATTATAACATTTATCGTTGTAATACTATTTTCATTCTCCGTAAATTTTGTCTTTAATAATGTATTTGAACAGCGGCATAGAGACCGATTCAGCCTTTGGTTACGTTTAGAAAAAGACCCCGTTAAATTAGAGCAGATTAGAAAAACAATAGGCTACAATACGTACCAATCCGAAAAAGCGATAGAGTCCGGTGGGTTCTTTGGAAAGGGTTTTCTAGAAGGAACTAGAACCAAAGGTGATTTTGTTCCAGAACAACATACAGACTATATTTTTAGTACCGTAGGAGAGGAATGGGGTTTTGTTGGTACTGCGACCGTTATAATTCTATTTTCATTATTATTTCTAAGGTTAATATCTCTAGCTGAAAGACAGAAAAATGACTTTGCAAGAATGTATGGCTATGGGGTAATATCCATATTATTAATTCATTATTTTATAAATATCGGAATGGTCATTGGAGTCCTGCCCACAATAGGCATTCCGCTACCCTTTTTTAGTTATGGTGGCTCAGGCTTACTTTTCTTTACTATTCTGCTATTTATCTTTTTGAAATTGGACACCAACAGACTCAAAGAAAGTTTTTAAAACTTCCAATTTTCCAAATTAATTGAATTTTCCTTTAGTTCATTCTCCTTTAGTCTTGGAAAAAAATCTATTGCAGTAAGCTCCTCGATACTATCTATAGAAACCGCAAAATTGATTAATGGTTTATCTTGCTCCCTATTGGGGATAACAAATCCAATTACATCCCAATTATCAGAGCCCTTCTTAACTATTATCTTGTAGAAATAATTGGGAACATCCACCTCCTCTTGTCCAATCTCTTCAAGTCCTTCATCAAGAACTCCTCCCGTAATTACGTATAGCCTTTTATACCTTTTAGCCCATGAACGGACTTTCATTTCCAAACGATTCCAAATTCCAGCATTAAAATCCCTATCCTGTGGACTTATGTTGCTCGTATAAAATGTCTCGTTATACGCTTTCTCCGAGAATCTTCTATCCCCAGCGGGACAAAGATGACCTCTATCATACCCAGAACCTTTATAATTTCTCCAGTCGGCAGATTTACTTTTAACCCAAGGGTCTTCTATAAAATAAGGTCTTTTCCTGTCATCATGGGTCAAGTATTCTTTCTTTAACTCATAAGCTACCCATTCTGCCTGCTCAAATGGTTCATTATAAGAAAGTGAAAAATAAGAATGGTGCACTATTTCCCCGGCTGTAGAGCTGGGATACAAATCCTCGGGGAAGCCATTTTCTGTTACTGGTGTTGAAGTTTTGGAATATGTGCTTGGCGTATAAAAATTTTCGAACAACCAAAAACCGACCACGCAAACCAAGATTAAAACAGTATAGATTTTTCGATTTTTTGCATACACGCCCATTGGTCAAATTTAGCTTAATTTTGTAAGACTGGAAGTCATCGTACGACGCACCGATTGTTATATAAAATTAGAAACAGAAGTAAGAAATTATGGTATTAACCTGGAAAGATGTAATTCATTTTTCGGTGAGCGGAAACCCTAAGCCGGATAAAAGAGTTGAAAAAACCGAAAGCGAGTGGAAAGAACTATTAACTCCAGAACAGTTTAGGGTTACAAGAAAAAAAGGAACCGAAGCCCCGCACTCCGGAGCACTTTGCAGTGTTCATGATGCGGGAAAATATAAATGCGTATGCTGTGGAACGGCCTTATTTGATTCAACTATAAAATTTGAATCCGGTACAGGATGGCCAAGTTTTACACAGCCCATTAAGGAAAATGCAATAAAGTATATTAAGGATAGTTCTTTTGGAATGGTTAGGGTAGAGGTGCTTTGCAATACTTGTGATGCACATTTAGGACATGTGTTCCCTGATGGTCCGGAACCAAGTGGATTACGATATTGTATCAACTCCGAATCAATGAAAATCACCAAAGAGATTAAATGAATAACTCAAATTTGACACTTGCCACTTTAGGCGGCGGTTGCTTTTGGTGTACTGAAGCGGTATTCCAAGAGGTAAAGGGAGTATTAAAGGTAGTATCTGGGTACACGGGAGGAAACGCACCGGGAAGACCCACATATAGAGAAATATGTTCAGGACTGACCGGTCATGCAGAAGTTGTTCAGATTACATTTGATTCCTCTGTAATTTCGTATTCCGATATTCTAACGATATTTATGACCACTCATGACCCAACGACCTTGAACCGTCAAGGAGCGGATGTTGGCACGCAATATAGATCTGTCATTTATTTTCATAATGAAGAACAACACAAAACCGCTGAAATAGTATTGACGGAATTAAATAGGTATTATGATAATTCTATTGTCACCGAACTGAGCCCCCTAGGTATTTTC
>JBARUM010000602.1:0-5113 GCA_049645725.1 Maribacter sp. | reverse complement strand
ACCCACTGCCTCTCTCCTACTCAAAATGAATTGGATGCTAATTCTAAATTACATCCAAAAAAAGTTGACGGAGTAACCAGTTCAACTTCATTCTAAATCTTTTAATAATTCCTCCGCAGAACTTGTTAATTTTAAATAAGCTCTGTAACCCCATGCGCAGAAAATACAAGTAACAATAAATGTTATTGAAAGGAAAACTATTTGCTCTATAGTCAATCCTAGTTTAAAAATATCCTTATTGGAGATAATTTTGGCAAATACTGGTAAAATAAAGATAAGACCAAATAGTCCTGCACCAATTCCTATCTGTTGTAAACGTAGTAGTTGATTTTTGGCTTTAATATATTTACTCAAATTATCTTTATATGATCCGTTTGTAATATCTAACGTTTTAATCTTTTTTAAAGCATTTAAAATCAAAATGGGCTGAATAATAAGATAACTTAAGGTTAGGAAACCACACACCTGAAGATACCAAGTATCTAACTGCCTAAATTTGATAACAAACACAATGGCGAGACAAAAACATACAAGTGCCCCAAAAGTCTCATAAGTGGTCACTGCTTTAAATTTGTTACGGTATTTTTCTTTTGTCATATCCATGATAATTTCATTAGTGAGTTCTTTTTGTTTTTCCAATTCATGGCTCATTTGTATCCAAGCAGATTGTAGTTCTTCTAGTTCCATAACTTATGGTTTTGTCATGTTAGTTTTGAGTTTCTTCTTTATTCGAGATATTCTAGTCCCTACGTTAGAGTCGCTCAGTCCCGTAATCTCTGCAATTTCTTTATAGCTCTTTCCTTCTAGTAACAATAGCATCAGGCCTTTTTCAAGGACATTCAATTGTTCAATATACTTGTATAACATCCGAAGTCGATCTTCAAAACCATCATGACCGTTTTCATGATAACTTAATATACTTTCAGAAATAGGTATTGCATTTGGGCGTCGCTTATGCTTTTTTAGCTGGGAAATAGCGGTGTTCATTGCTACCCGATACATCCATGTGGAAATTTTCGACTCATTTCTAAAGGAGTCAAAGGATTTCCATAGCTGATAGACCACTTCTTGGAACAAATCCTCTCGGTCTGCATTATTATTGGTATATATGGACGTTACCTTGAATAATAATCCCTGATGCTTTCGTATTAGTTCAGCAAATGCGATTTCTTTCGCCATTTAATCCTGTTTTTCCAATAAGTATACAGAACTCTGAAAATATCACATCCATAGCCAAAAAACTTTTTTAAGAAATTTAAAGAAGTTATACAACAAGCCGCAACCGGAAACGTTTTAAATAAAAAAAACAAATGCAGTTTTTAAATTCAGAAATAGCGTTCTTGACCAAAAAGAGAAAGACTCAATCTTTAGTTAAGCAAGAATTGTCCTGTGGTATCTTTCAGGATGTTGAAAAAATACAGGGTGCCGAAAAAACCTTGGACAAGAAAGACTTAAAACTATTATTCAAATAGTTTCTTATCCAATCCCGGTATAAGATTTAAGGCGTTTTTATAATAGAGCTTTTTGAGGACCTCATCTGGAAGGTTTAATCCGTACATGGCCCAGAAAGCATGGTATTTTTTGTAGTAGGGAAAGTATTCATCATTACTTTCCAACACTCTAAAATAGGTGGGAAATTCTTCTGGCCTCCAGCTATCCTTTCCAAATAATACCCGATCTTGATACTTTATAAAGAAGGCCCGTGCATTTTGTGGTTGTCTTCCTAATTCTGCAATGACCGCAGCAATACCTACGTACATATTGGGGATTTCATCCAATAATGAACCTAGCTTTTCCAGATTGTTGGCATACCATCCCATATGGGCATTAATGAATTTGGTATTAGGATGTTTTTTGAACATGTTGTGTTGTTCTTGTATAATTTGTTCCCATGGTGCTGGGTCCGTTGCGGAACGCTTTCTTCTGGAATGCGTCTTTAGCTCCAACCAACGTTCATTATCACTATTCATATCATCCCAAAATGATTTAGGGTCCGCTGCATGAATTAGTACAGGTACTCCCAATTCACCGCACTTAGCCCATATAGGATCTAAACGTGGGTCGTCTATGGCTAATCGTTTACCATTAGTGTCATTGTATCGTAAGCCTAGACTTTTAAATATTTTTAGGCCTTTCGCACCATTTTTAATGTCCGCTTCCAGTTGAGCAGCTGCCTTTTCCCCCCATCCCATATTTCCAACTCCTCCAAAGTCCACATTGGCAAAAACCGCAAAACGATTGGGGTAACTTTTGTTTATATTATCTATTTTCTCCTTTAGGCTTTGCCCAGAGCCACCACTTAAGTTGACCATAATTCCTTCGTTCAGGGCATCCATATCTTTGATAAGTTCGGATAGTTTAGAAACGGACATGTCCCTTTGATGGCTATGCACATCTACGAACGGAAATTTCGATTGGTTTATTTCCGTTCCCGGCACAACCAATGTAGAGGTAGGGTTGTATTCTTCAAAGCTCATTTCCTGTGCCAAGAGGACTGTTGGAAAGCTTAGGAGTATTAAAAGACTCAGTTTGTAAATTAAGGAGATGTTCTTCATTGTGCTTATTAATTGTATTTATTATATAATTCTAAATATTGCTCATTGGTATCAATATCCCGAACAAGTTCTTCTGGATTAACTACAGTAATCTGGGTCGCATGTTTAGATAAAATTTCTTTCGCCCCGTAATCCGCCTTCAGCGTTAACAATTCCGATGCGATAGTTTTATGAAATAATGCCGGAACACCTATTTTTCCTTTGTATTTGGAAGCTACAATCGTTTTTTTCCCTGAATTAAATTCGGTTATAATCGTTTTATAATAATTGTAATCCAGTAAAGGTTGATCCGCCAAACAAATTAAAAAACCATCAAATGCTTGGTCACTATTTAAAACATGCTTCACTCCACAAGCTATACTACTTCCTAGTCCATCTTTCCAGTTGGTATTTTCAATAATGGAAACCCCTTCATTATTAAGATTAAATGCGTTCATTATTTCTTTCTGATAAGCTCCAAGCACAACAAAAACGAATTTCTGTTGAACATTTTTAAGGGTGTTAATGGTATGGCCTAACAAAGTCGTTCCTTTCCAAGGTAATAATTGTTTAATCCCCTTCATCCTCTGGGATTCGCCCGCTGCCATAATCAAAATAGCTATGTTCTTATCTATCCTCAATTGTGGATTCCTGTTGTTTTATTTTTTAATAGCATGGGTTCTTGGTTCCGAATAACCGCTAATATCTCTGAAAGTATGGCTATTGCAATTTCTTCTGGTGTTTCCGCACCAATATTAAGTCCTGCCGGCCCATGGATTTGTTCAAAAAAATTAATGTCCACTTCAGGGTACAATTCTATAAACTCCCCAAAAAGTTTCTCCCTACGTTTACTAGGGCCAAGAAGACCAAAATATGCTGGTCTAGTATCTTTCAAAGCTAATAGGTATTTTAAGTCCTTAACGTAACTATGTGTCATTAGTACCAACGCAGTTTCGGAATCAATTTTTTCTATGGGCAAGTCAGAAGGTTCTACATTCCATAATTCGTCAATACCGGGAAAATCTTGATTGACCTTGCCCTCATTTGGAATTGTACTCACAGTAACTTCCCACCCCATATTCAAGGCTAGTTGCGATAAACGTACTGCATCGTGCTCACCTCCAATAATGAGTAGCTTAAAGCAAGGTTTTAAGGCTTGCTTAAAAATCATATTATTTTCAATCGTTTTTCGCTCCTTCCGTAATTCAAAAGCAAAACCGTTCAAATTAAATACAGTACCTAAGCCAGAATGCTCACCATATTCCTTTTTAAAATGTGAAGCTAGGGAAAAGTGATTTCTCGTTATAATAGTTTCGTTAAAAGCATTTACTAGTTCCGAGCTTGGCTCAAAAGACTCTATCAGAATGTACAATACACCTTCACAACCTAAGCGATAGCGCCCGTCGTACGTCATCATTTTGGGGCATCCGTTTTTAAAAACAGATATTGCCTGCGTAAGCACTTCTTTTTCAACGCATCCCCCACTAACGGCGCCTGTCATTTTCCCGTCTTCACGAATCAACATGCGAACACCTGGTCTTCTATAGGAAGAACCGTCCAGTGCCACCACAGTTGCCAAAACGAAGCGATGTCCCAATTTTTTATTAAGGACGTAATCTTTAAATATTTTTTTTAATTCGTGCGTCATTTTCCTTGTAACCACTTTTCTGGTAGTACCTCTGAATTACATCGAAAATTACCCATTTCCGTAGTGATTGTCCTGCGCTTCTAAGTTCTTTAACATTCTTTAACATAATATTTTAAATTCCCCATAATTTATATAGACTTTGTGCGTTCTGCTTCTTGAACTCAAAATGTATGATTATGAAATTGTTTTTGAAGACCTTTGGATGTGCTTTTTTAATATCACTCTTTGTTTCTTGTGGAAATGCGGATGACGATGTAAATCTAAATCTAAATTTTGGCGATGGTCTTGGTAAGGGAGTGCCTGTAGATGATTGTTTGGGATTGGAAGAGGGAGAATTGGTATTGTCCATCCAAGAAGAGTTTACCACCCTACCAGGGAAAGTTTCCATTTTCTTCAGAGTTTCCGACACCGACGGAAATCCGGTTTCCGGTCTTAATGCAGATCAGTTTACTATTTATGAACAAGGAAGAAACGATGATTGCTTTAATACCATCTCCACATCGGAATCTTTCGCTAGGATATCTCCAAATGCACAAATATTTAGCAACAATACCCTTTTGATACTGGATTTAAGTAATAGTGTACTGGATAGTAGTTTGGAAGAATTAAAAATTGCAAGTACAAGTTTTATCAATAATGTGATGCCGGCCGCGGCACAAGAATCTTTTCAAATGGCCATTTATTGGTTTGATGGCGAAGATGAGTTGCATTTGTTGAATGAGCTCACGCCCTCTAGACAGGATTTAATTGCAGCCATTGATGGTATTACGGATGATATTAGCTCAGACCCTTCTACCGATTTGTACGGAGCGGTTATTAAATCTACCGATATTGCCTCTAACCTTATTAGGGAAACCACAGCAGGCGGAAAGATTGGGGCGGCTTCTGTTGTCATTTTTACGGATGGCACTGATCAAGCCTCTAGGTTTAC
>JBARUM010000601.1:0-4457 GCA_049645725.1 Maribacter sp. | reverse complement strand
ATTTGGCAGAGGCCGGTTATATTACCATTACGGCAGATGCTGCCTATCAGGGTGCAAGTGGGGGCCAGCCACGCCATATGGACAAACCCCAATTTCGTACAGAAGATATCCGAGGAATGGTCGATTTTATTTCACAGTATCCTGGGGTCGATAGAGAACGTTTAGGTGCTTTGGGCATTTGTGGCGGCGGAGGCTATACGTTGAAAGCGGTTCAATCCGATAAACGGTTAAAAGCAGTGGCAACCCTGAGTATGTTCAATACAGGAATTGTACGAAAAAATGGCTTTTTGAATTCGCAGATTTCGACCATTCAAGAAAGGCTAAGGCAAGCTTCAAAGGCAAGAGAACAGGAGGCTGGAGGCGGCGAAATTGTTTATTCCGGAGTAGACGGTATTACCGACGAAGAACTAGCAAAAGTTTCAACGCTTTTTTATCGTCAAGGCTATGAATATTATTTTAGGACCCACGCCCATCCCAATTCGACGTTTCTTTACACCACAAGAAGTTTAATGGATTTAATGGCCTGGAATGCTACCGACGATATTGAGCTCATAGACCAACCTTTATTAATGATTGCTGGCAGCAATGCCCAAACATTATATTTGACCTTGGATGCTTTTCCAAAGGCGACCAATGCGAAAAGCAAGGAATTGTTCCTTATCGAAGGTGCAACGCATATAGAAACCTATTGGAAGCCAGAATATGTGAATCAAGCAGTAAATAAATTAGTGGACTTTTACCAAAACCATCTTTCAACTACAGACCTATGAACAGAAAAAATCTTTTAGCGATTATATTGATGGGAACATTTATATTTTCCTGCAAGCAAGCAGCCGAGAAAAATCAAACCGTCGATTTGAATTCCCAACAAGAATTGATTTTCTCTAAAGGGGAAAAGGTCACGAACAATAATTTCATTGGGGATGTATGGGTACATATGCAAGTGATGGCGGATAGTGTGAACCAAAATTCAGTTGGAACGGTAACCTTTGATCCCGGGGCTAGGTCCAACTGGCATTCACATCCCAACGGACAGATTATTATGTCTTTAGATGGCGAAGGCTATTATCAGGAAAAAGGTAGTAAGAAAAGAATACTACGAAAAGGCGATGTGGTCAAATGCCCTGCAAACACCCCGCATTGGCACGGTGCAAGCGCGAAAAAACCGTTCATACAAATCGCTATAACAAGCAGAGTTGACGGTCCAACGGAATGGCTAGATCCTGTGACCGAAGAACAATATTTAAATGGGAATTAAGAAGTACCTCTATACTTTTAAATTAATAAAATCTTAGTGATGAAAAATATCAAGACAACATTGTTATTGCTTTTAATGGTTCAATTATTGGTAAATGATGCTTATGCTCAAAAGCAGCCCATTACCCTTGTAGAACAAGGCAGTTTTACCGTGGGTGGTAGCGTTAAAACCAGCCCCGGTACTTTTGACCCAATTGCCCATGGGGCATTCAACCCTTCCTATCAGGCTACCGAAGGACAAACCTTGCATGGGGATCACGCCACCATATTTTATCAGATTCCTGATAATGCAAATAAATTGCCCTTGGTTTTTTGGCATGGCTATGGACAGAGCATGCGTACCTGGCAAACGACCCCAGATGGTAGGGAGGGATTTCAAACACTATTTTTAAGGCGTAATTTCCCCATATACCTTTTTGACCAGCCCCGTAGGGGATTATCCGGGAGGAGCACGGAACCTACTACGATTTCGGCAGCCACGGATGATCAGTTGTGGTTTGGGATATTTAGAGTGGGGACGGGAACCACATTTTATCCAGATGTTCAGTTTTCTGATGATCCAGAGGCGCTGAACCAATTTTTTAGACAAATTACCCCGGATACGGGACCATTGAACATCAACCTCAACACAGAGGCGGTTTCCACTCTGTTCGATAAGATTGGACCAGGTGTTTTGGTTACCCATTCCCATAGTGGCGGCCAAGGTTGGTTGACGGCCTTAAAAAATGGGAACATCAAAGGCATTGCATCCTATGAACCGGGTAGTAATTTTGTCTTTCCGGAAGGGGAAGTCCCTGAGACCATACCCTATGTGGGAGGGGCTTTAAGTGCGAGAAGCGTACCCATGGCAGCGTTTAAACGATTGACGGAAATTCCCATTGTTATTTATTATGGGGATTATATACCCAACGAACCTGTAGCGCACCCTGGACAGGAACAATGGCGTGCCGCCTTGCAAATGGCAAAGCTATGGACGGCAACGGTGAACAAGCATGGGGGTGATGCCACCTTGGTACACCTTCCAGAAAGGGGTCTTAACGGAAATACGCACTTTCCGATGTCCGACCTGAACAATGAAAAGGTGGCCGTACTGCTAGCGGAATGGCTAAAAGAAAAAGGGTTGGATAAAAAATGACACTATGCTGACTAAAAAATTGGGGCTGTTATTGGTATTACTGCATCTGTCTTTAATTGGTTTCGGGCAAAGCGATGATGCCCTAAAAGCGGATGCTGATCAAGGAAAAATGATGGTTCGCATCGCAGAACTTGAAATTCAGACGGACTATCTGGATGAATATTTGGAGATACTCAAAGAGGAGTCGGAAGCATCACTTAGGCTGGAGCCCGGGGTAATCTGCATTTACCCCATGTTTCAAAAGGAAAATCCTACACAGATACGACTTTTGGAAATTTATGCCAATAAGGAGGCTTATGAATCGCATTTGAAAACACCTCATTTTCAAAAGTATAAAACAACCACAGCAGAAATGGTAAAGGATTTAAAACTGATCGATATGGAAGCTATTGATCCTGAATCGATGTCGATGGTTTTTAACAAAATAAATTGATTCCGATTTATAAATACAGAGAATAGTGTATTTTTCGGTAATGAAATCCACAGCGCTAATAGCACATTTTGAAACCTACCTCCCATTTGAAGAAGCTGAAACTTCATTGATTGAAAGTAAGATTTCCCGACGCAAACTTAAACGTCGAGAACATTTATTGGTCAATGGGGATATATGCAGACATTACACCTTTGTGGTGAAAGGGGTACTTCGTTTGTATGGAATTGACCCAACCGGAAAGGAACACAATATACTTTTTGCTGCCGAAAACGATTGGATATATGACATTACCAGTTTTCATGAAGCCAAACCTGGTGAATCGAACATTCAGGCCATTGAGCCCTCAGAAATCATACAAATAGCGTAACAAGACCTGTACCATTTATATGTAAACATTCCGAAGCTGGACCGCGTTTTTAAAGTCATTACCGAAGAAAAATATGTAGAGCTACAAAACCGGGTCTTTCAGAATATCAGTTCAACTGCACAGCAACGATATACCTATTTCCATGAGAAATATCCGCACTTGGCGACAAGACTCCCTAACACGCAGATTGCGTCCTATTTGGGCATTACGCCAGAATTTTTGAGTATGATCCGAAAAGAGATGGTACAAGGAAAAACCAAGAAATAACAGTCGGTCCTATTTCTTAAACTAGTTTAAGGGTAAAAGGTTTATGGTCTACCGATTTTTGTGGTTGTAAACTTTAAGTCAAAACCATGAAAAATAATATTCTACTTTTCCTTTTTAGTATTTGGACAATTATCGGCTTTGGCCAAACTCTAAAACTTAAAAATCAAGCCTTCGAACTTCATAATGTTACGGGCTCCATTATCAAATTTGAAGGTAAAAAAGTTTTGAAAATTGAACGGGATCTAGAGGCATTGCCTTTTGATGCCGATCGCTTGGAAGAAACTGTGGATGAAACGCACTATGCCCGTCTTGTTGACCTAGATGATTTTGAAAATGGCACAATAGAAGTGAAAATGTATAGCCAGATTCAAGAACCATCCCCGTACCCGC
This sequence comes from Maribacter sp., assembly GCA_049645725.1. Lineage (GTDB taxonomy): Bacteria > Bacteroidota > Bacteroidia > Flavobacteriales > Flavobacteriaceae > Maribacter. The sequence continues at coordinate 608 of JBARUM010000601.1, read as the reverse complement.
CAGCAGCTGGTTTCATCGGAGTGTATTTCAGGATTAAAGAAGACGATTCGGCTTTTGAATCCATTTATTTACGTCCCAAAGTAGGAAGAATCAATAACCAGTATGCAAGAAACCATACTGTACAATATTTTTCATATCCGGATTACAAATTTCAAACATTGCGAGATGATTTTCCAGCAGGAACATACGAAGGTTCGGCTCCTGTAACCCTTAATGAATGGATTACAATGAGAATTGAAGTTAACGGGGAAACAGCCGAAATGTTTATTAATGACATGAAATATTCGTCGTTCATTGTGAATAAGATGTTAGGGAAAAACAAGAAAGGTTATGTGGGATTGTATGTAGATATTGGCACAATAGGGTATTTCAGAGATTTAAAAGTTACCAAACGTGCCTACAAAGAGCCTAAAGGCAATGCCATAAAGGCGGATGACATTTAACATTACGGTTAAAGGTAATATATTATGAAAAAAATACTGCGATTACCATTGATAGACTCCATTTCCTGGATAAAATTTGATGGTGACTCAAAGAAGCCCACATTAATATTTTTACACGATTCCTTAGGCTGTATAGCACTTTGGAGGGATTTTCCAATGAAACTA
>JBARUM010000600.1:0-7060 GCA_049645725.1 Maribacter sp. | reverse complement strand
GGTTGAATTATAGTACCGTAACGCATCATACCAATTTGGATGCTTTAGAATATGTTCCGGAACGCGATATGATGATAAACGCTACGGTTATAGCGTCACTCGTGTATCAAATTGCTCAACGAGATTTGCGTTTACCCAGAGAAGAGTAACGGCCATTGCAAATAATTATCTATCTTTCTTTTTCACCACTTTCGTTAATGCATAATGGTTCCTTTCAGCGATATCCTTGAAAAAAGGTCTAACGGATTCAAGAAAATCATAAAATCCTTTGATTTTCGAAATCCGTTCAGATGATTTTCCATCGAAGTCCATTCGATTCTTAGAATAAAACTTTTGTGTTCTTCTTCGCATTGGGCGAGTTCGTACGCAAGGCAATGTTCCGAATTATCAAGTTGTTCAGAAGCCATGGAATAGGCAGTAATAAAATCTTCTTGTTTGGCCTCGCTAATGTTGTAGCGTATATATTCTATGCTCATTTTTAAAATTTTTAGACAGAAATGGTGGTCTACCATGTGTCAAAATAGTTTTAATTCAGAATAGAAGTGTCAATTTTTATAGGGAATTCCAATTCTGTGGAACAGCTATTCCTATTTTTAGGTTGCGATGCTAAAGAAAGTCAGTACTTATTTAATCACTAACACCTTTGGATTTATGGGATACAACCATTCAATGCCACGTTCCGTAATTACGGCATCATCCTCTAGTGGAACACGGAGTTTTTTACCGCCCCATTCGGGGATTTTGGTATAAGCAAAAAGTTCAATCGAAATTAAATTCGAAGGTTTTAACTCATAGCCCAAGCGAACAGGATTAAAAAATGCAATCGACGGTCCAATACCATGGCCCCAGTTGCCTACGGAATGGCACCCGATGATAACATCAGTCTTATCCAAATCCGTGTATTTATTAAAGCCTTTCATTTTATTGAATCCCGCTTCGGTCAATGCGGCATAGATGGCATCTTCCGCTTGTTGAGCCGTTACGCCCGGTTGTATGGTTTTTTTGATGATATCACGCACTTTCACACCTTGGTCAAAAGCATTTTTTATTCCTGCAGGCACTTCGGTTTCGCCCTCTTTTAGAACATACGCGATGCGTTTCATATCCGTGAACATGTTCATAAGACCAACGCCCCAATCCAGCATCAAAACATCACCTCGCTGAATAATACGGTCGGTAGATGTGGCGATAACACCATCGGGGCCCGTAACATAAACCGAAGGCATTCCAAAGGAAGACCCCAAATTATTTTTAAACTGTTGGTCCTTCATGAACCAAGCTACATCTTCTAGTGTTGTAATGCCAGGAGTAATGACTTCATTAGAAAAAGCCCGTTCCGCTATGGTATAGGATAATTCCCCTGCCTCTCCATAAACGGCTATTTCACTGGCCACACGCCGCGACCGAAAATCAGATACCAGTTTTTCTGCAGAGACAAAACGTTTTGCATAATCCTTACCCAAAATTTCGGAAAGCTCTAAAAAGGCGGAATGGGTTAGCCCGTCCGCACCACCAAAGTTTTTAGAAATATTGAGTCCAATAGTTTTCGGATTGCGCTTTTTAACAAATTCGGAGAGTTCATCCGCAGAGCCAAAATAATCATATGTTCCACCTTCTTTTAATAAATACCCACCTACGCCAAGTGCCGCACGTTCTATACGTTCCCCACCCACATCGGTGAAAATGTAATAGGCATTGGAACCTACATACCCTTCGCCCATATCTGTATACAAAGGGTCTAAATTACCCTCCCTGTTGGTCACTATCCACATATCAATATTGTTTTCTCGCATAGCGGTTGGCAAGACCAAATCAAATTTATCCTGGCGTATCTGATTCAGTTTGCGCCAGCGACGCATGGCTTCCTGACCAAAAACGTTTGTGCAGATGAGTACGAGTAAAAAAAGTGGTATTCGTTTCATAGATAAATATTCTGATTAGAACTAAAATAACAATAAAAAAGAAAATAGTTCGAGTGCTCTAGGTTGGAATAACAGATTTATGCTAGTAGCCTATATCACAGTATCTTACCATTTTTTTGTATCTTAGAACTATGGAGTTACAAAACGAAGTATCATATCTAATGGTTACGATTACTATTGTTGCCGCTGCCTTGGGTTTTATGGGTTACATAACAAAGGATAGTAGAAATTTTAGAAGCAGTAGAAATAAAAAGGCCAGAAAGCAGCATAATTAAAATACCTGTGTACAATACTAAATTAGTCGGCGTCTTTTCGGTTGGTGTATAATGCTATTGCTGTTATGTAATCTTGCGCGCCCTTCATAGTCAGGTCGTGAATAAAACCGTCCAGTTCTTGGTGGTTTTCCTTCGTCCACTTCACTAAAGCATCCCTTTCTTTTCCCCATACTTCCCAATTTGCATCCGGACATCCCAAGTTTTCTATTTTGGCTATTTTATCCGATTCAAAATGAAAGCGATACGAACAGGTCATGGGACTGTTCTTTAAAAATTTATGCTTTAAAGAACTTATGGAGACCGTAGCAAGGGCCTGTTCTCCCTCATTTTCTATATAAACCAATTTGTAGATAGGTTTAAAGACGGAATCCCATTTAAACTTTTCATAATAACCTTCACGGGAAAAGGCCATGATATAATCCCCCTCCGTGGTGACCAAACTATCGGAGAGCGTTTCTTTTATTTCGTCGTAATCGCTTTTTTTAAAGCCTTCGTAGTAGGATTTTATTTGCTCGTTGTGCACAGTGGTTTTTTCGGTACAACTAATACCTAAGATTACAACGAATAGGAACACTACTTTTCTCATAGATTTTAGCTTGACTTTATATAGAGTTTCCATCCCTTCTACACCTTTTGTTTTCGTTCGAAAATAGTAGTTTTACCGGTTCTATAGCGTTCAATACCCATAAAAAATAGGGCTCCAATTACATACAAGAGCACATCTAGGCTATCTCCGGTATAACGCAGATCGTAGTGTGGTAGCAACCATTCAAAATATATGGCGTAACCTAATGTAAGGGTTAATACCAATGCAAAAGGTATTTGGAGGGATTGGTTGTTTTTAAGAAGGCGAATAGCATACTGACAAATTTTTAAGACAATAGGCATGCACAGAACATCATTGAGGTAGTTGTTGAATGGGCTCGGCAAGGGAAGTTCCAACCGTTGTGCTGTATAAACGAGAAGGGCGACCGACATGAAGACCGGAAAGTAGTATGTTTTGATGGCTTGTAAGATACCTTGATACGTCATTAGGCAGCGATATAACCGAATAATAGGGCCAAAAACGAACCAATTGCGATGACTACAACCCAAATGGAATAAAAGAAACGCGCTACGTACTTGATTACAAGATTATCGTGGTCTTTTATGTTTTCAAGAAAAAGGGTCACCTTGCTTTTCTTTTTAAGGTCCGCCTGTGTCTTTTGTCGTTGTGCGGCTTTTTCTTTACCTTCCAGTTCACGTTTTAGGGTGATATTAACGATGTTACCGCAGTTGGGACAGTAATCCTGGTTTAAGGACAATTCTCCGCAATTAGGGCATCTTCTATAGGTTTCGTTAGACATGAATTATGCTTTATCACTAAGATACTAAAGAAGAACGTTAGCAATAACGCTATCCCAAAGTATTCTGACTTAAATGAAAATGCACTTTTCACTTTTTGCAATGTGTTCCTCTGTCATAAACGAATACTACTACTTAGTCTGAGTTTTTAATACTATTTGTTTTTAGCTAGCGATCGTTTAGAACGAGTGCCGAACTGAGTGAGTGGAAAGCTTAGGATCGTTCATATTTAACTATTGTGGGCACTCGTTGCAAAATGGCGCCCCCAAGGGACAATAATCCTTGTTTAAGAACATTTCCCCAAAGCTGCTGCATCTTCTATGGGATATATGGGACATCTTAGCATTTTATAACAAAAATACTAAAGTAAAATATTTCAACGTAGGTATTGTTGGGGACCGTAACTTAAAAAGAATCCTTACTGAAATTTTGATTTCGAATGAAAATATTCCTGAAATTGATAGTGGGGAGTTGAGTTTGGTCGTCGTATAGCACATGGCAAGTATGGAGTAGAAAGCAATATTTGTTGTTTACACCTTTGGGTGCGTAGTTTTTATCTCAAAAATGAAGTGGTCAACCTTTTCTGATTTACCAAAGGTAGATTCGTAAAACTTAACCGCTTGTTCATCTTCCGAGTGTGCTTCAACTAAAATTGCCTCAATTCCGTTTTCCCATGAATAATCCTTTAAATAGCCTATTAATTCTTTTCCTATTCCTTGGTTATGGAGTGCTATTTTGACCGCTATATCATAAATATATAATTCACATTTATCAGAATAATATCGTTCCAGTTCATATGCAGTAAGTCCTCCTACAATTTTATTTTCCTTGAGTGCTACAATAACATGAAAATCAGGTCTATTTAAAATTTTCTTCAATTGTTTTTCTGAAGCGACTTTGCTAGGCTCCTCAAAAACCTCATTAAATAGTTCTACAAGTTCTATGAATTGCTCAATATGACTTCCTTGAAGTCTCAAAATTTCGAAACTGTTTTTCATCAAAGTATTCAATTACAAATAATGGTCGCAACACGATACAGTTCAAAAATCCTTGGAATATTCGCCGGTGCGCTCTTTACTATTTTCATTCGTCTTACCTTTTAGACCAGTGTTTTAAATTTCTTCTATAATAGAGGTTCCTTTGGATTTATCCCCGGAGGTCCATTCCCAAGTTTCATATAGGCGTATTTTGCCATTTTGCAAGATTTCGGGTTTTGAAAAGCAAATCCCAGTCATTAATTCCCCCTTCATATTTACTTGATGGTAGCGCATGTCTATATTCCCATCCTTACTTACCAAACCAATAAGGTGGCCTTTTTTAATTTGTCCGCCTTCGTAATCGGAAGTCAAAATATTCCCTTTTTGTCGATACTCAAAGATGGTCTCCTCCGATGTTTCCCCGTTATCCGTGTTTTGGATGGGTCTGAATCTTTTTCTATCGTAATTCATGCTCAAAATTATAAAAACTCCGTAAATACATTATTCTTCAATGTCGGCCATTCTTCCTGGATGATGCTGTAGTAGACATCGTTTCTGCTCCTTCCGTCGGCATCTATATAATTGTTCCTAAAAATACCTTCTTTTGTAGCGCCAAGTTTTTCAATCGCTCTTTGTGACTTTATATTTTCTTGGTCCGCACTAAATTGTATGCGTCGAAACCCAATATCCTCAAACCCAAATTTCAGCAATTCAAATTTACAAGCTTTGTTGAGTCCCGTTCCCTGAAAATCCGTTCCATACCAAGTCCACCCGATTTCACATTTTTCATTGGTCGCGTTCAAGTAGCCATAACGTGTACTTCCAGCTACGGTATCCGTATCCTTATCAACAATGATAAAGGGATAACAGTTTCCCCTGTTCTTATCAGAAATAGTGTTAGTGATGTAATTCTTGAAATCACTTTCAGTTTTCATACGTCTGCCCATATAGCGCCAAATCTTCTCCTTAAAGATAATACGTTTGAGTTCTTTATTTCTAGGATGATCAAAGGGTAGGAGTAGTATCCGCTCGTTCTGAAGCTGTATTTGTGATTGCAGTATGTGATCGTTCATTTTTTCTAGTCCAGTAGTTCTAGGTTTTGTTTATAATCTTAAGGCTCCTTTTAATACGATTTGAGCTTCACTTTTTATTAATAGTTTAGTATCGCTAATAAGTTCCACTTCCATAAAACCAGTTCTTTCAGAACATTGAAATGAATTCATTTTCTTTTTGTTAAGTCTAGTGCTCCAATATTTTGCAAGAAATGTATGGGTTCCTCCCGTTACGGGGTCTTCATTTGTTCCGCTCCAGGGCCAAAAATAGCGTGACTCAAAATCAAAATTAAGTCTTTGCGAGGTTGTGGTTATCAGCACCCCGTTTATCGCATTATGGGATTGTTTTAACTTTTCAAAGTTGGGCGATAACTTTTGCAGTATTTCACAACTATCTATCTCAAGCAGCAGGATTTTTGTTTCTGGATTAAAGACACTGTTTACAATAGTGTCAATACCTAGCGCCTTTAATAACCTGTCTGGTGCCTTTTGAGGGATTGTCTCATAAACGGGGAACTCCATTTGAATTTTATTAGCCTTTTTCCTAATCCTTAAATCCAAATTCTGAATAGTCTTAAAGTGAATTTCATCCTTTTTAGGGTTAATTTCAAAAAGGACTTTGGAGGAAGCTAGTGTTGCGTGGCCACAAAGTGGTATTTCCAGAACAGGAGAAAAATAGCGTATGGCATGGGTGCTTTCATTTTTCATCTGAGTAACAAATGCTGTTTCTGAATGTCCTAATTCCTTAGCAATGGACTGCATTTGTTTTTCCGATAAGGTTTCATTTAAAATACATACACCGGCTGGATTTCCTTTAAAAGGCTCATCCGTAAAGGCATCAACGATATAGGTTGTTATGGTGTTCAACATTTATTTGACGTTATTCATTTCTTTTTCCAGCACTGTAATTCTAATATGTTTCCTTCCGGGTCTCTAGCATATACAAAGGTAATTTCTCCAATACCTGCTACTTCTCTTTTAGTGATTTCCCCCAAAGTTTTTCCGCCATTTTCTATAACACTGTTCAGTATTACTTCTACATCATCTACCTCAAAGGCAATGTGACCGAAGCCTCTTTTATTGGGAGGTACAGTTTCCTGTTGTATTATATGGTCATATTGATAAATTTCCAGCGTTGGTCCGTTTTTACCATGCCCAGGAAGAAGCAGGTGAGCACCTTCCAAACTGGCATTTTTTAAACCAGTTCCCCGGTCTAGCCATGCTCCAGATTGTCGTCTGATGGGAGGTACTTGAACGCAATTAAAGGTGTTTTCATAAAAACGTACGAGTCTCTTCCAATCAGTACTTACAATATTGGTATGGGCGAATCTCATGGTCTACGACTAAATTCGGTTTAAATTGGTTACGGTTCTGTGATTGGTAATATTTCCGGTATTCAAAGTAGCGGCTGACTCAGAGAGCATTATATGTCTTTTATCTGGTACGGAGGATTTAAAGCTATTCATCAGCAGATGTTTTCGGATTATGAC
>JBARUM010000599.1:0-2476 GCA_049645725.1 Maribacter sp. | reverse complement strand
GGCGATAACCGAAGCATGATCTCACCGAACGTAATAACCTTTTTTTTCACGAGGTAGTAATTTGTCTTTTAAATAAAACTGCCTAAAAATTATTCGAATGTAATATATTTAAGGTAATTTGCGTAATCGATTGCTCAAATATATTCAATTTTTTTAAATGAACCACACTATTCTAAGATTACATCCAAAGGACAATGTACTGGTAGCTTTAACGGATTTGAAAAAAGGGGGGCAAATTGAATTTGAAAAAAATCATATAGTTCTTTTGGATGATGTCCCTGCAAAGCATAAAGTGAGTATGGCTGCATTGGGAAAAAATGAAGAAATCTTTATGTACGGACTCTTGGTAGGTAAAGTAAAAGAAGAAATAGCAAAGGGGGAGCTATTGACCACCTCCAATGTTATACATCAGGCCCAAGGTTTCACCAAGAGGAAGACACAGCTGAATTGGCAGGCACCGGATATTTCGGAATTCAAGGATTCAACTTTCTTGGGGTACCATCGAAGCGACGGACAAGTTGGAACTGCAAATTATTGGTTGGTGATTCCTTTGGTTTTTTGTGAAAACCGCAATGTAGAAACCATGAAGCAAGCCTTCGTGGAGGAACTGGGTTTTTCAGGTATCAAGGTCTACAAAAATTATGTTAGGGATATTATAGAGATGTACCGGAACGGGAACATCTCTCAGCTTGAAAAGCTGAATATTTCAGATATAGATTCTGAAAACAAAAGAGTATTCGAGAATGTGGACGGCATCAAGTTCCTGACCCATCAAGGAGGTTGTGGTGGAACACGTGAGGATTCGGAAATGTTGTGTTCCCTTTTAGCAGGATATATTAATAATCCGAACGTTGCCGGAGCTACCGTACTTAGCCTCGGATGTCAAAATGCCCAGATTTCCATATTAAAGAAGAAACTGGACGAAATAAGTCCAAAAAATGATAAACCGCTTTATGTTCTGGAACAACAAAAGGAGGGAACGGAACGAGCCTTATTGACCAAAGCCATACAACGAACATTTTTGGGAATGATTGAGGCCAATAAATCCCAACGTGCTCCCGCTACCCTGGATAAGCTGACCATTGGTCTGGAATGCGGTGGCTCGGACGGTTTTTCCGGAATATCCGCAAACCCGACCGTTGGATATCTTTCCGACATAATCGTAGCTTTAGGTGGAAAAACGATGTTGGCGGAATTTCCAGAATTGTGCGGGGTCGAGCAAGAACTTATAAATAGGTGTACTTCGGAAAAAATTGCGAAAAGGTTCATTGACCTTATGCGCTCCTATTCCGCATCGGCGGAAGCGGTAGGCTCCGGATTCGATATGAATCCCAGTCCCGGGAACATCAAGGACGGGCTTATAACGGATGCCATGAAAAGTGCCGGGGCCGCCAAAAAAGGAGGCAATTCCCCTGTGGTCGATGTGTTGGACTATGGGGAATACGCCACAAAAAAAGGATTGAACCTACTATGTACCCCAGGGAACGATGTAGAAAGTACGACCGCGTTGGCTGGATCGGGAGCCAATATTATACTTTTCACTACCGGACTGGGAACCCCCACTGGCAATCCAATCGCCCCGGTCATAAAGATTTCATCCAATTCAAAACTGGCAACACGTATGCCGGACATTATAGATTTTGATACCGGTGCTATCATTTCTGGTGAAAGAACGATACCGGAAATAGGGAAAAGACTTCTGAAGTATATAATCGAGGTTGCCAGTGGTAAGACGGGAACCAAGGCCCAACTATTACTTCAAGACGATTTTATACCTTGGAAAAGAGGCGTCTCACTATAAACCTATCATTTTAAATTTTGGAAAAACCACTGTCGTATATAGAATTGCAAAAAAGACGTGAACGTTCAAACAAGAATACATCAGAAGCTAAGGACTTCGAATTTGGTGTTATCGATGACGTTTTATGGCAACAGTTACAGAAATGGAGTGAGTCTGCATTTAATAGTATTTATATAGATAATGGGAAAGGCCCCTGAACTATGTAATCGATTACCTGACCAGTCAATAGTTTATTATTTTGGTCGTAAATTTGAAATATATTAACGTCACCAATTATTCCAGTTTGAACTCCAATAGAAAGGTCACAATCCATGATATCGCAAAAGAGCTCAACATTACTGCAGCGACGGTGTCAAGGGCTTTGAACGACACCGGTAGGATAAGCGAGAATACCCGTAAACGTATCAAGGAGACGGCCGCGAGGGTCAACTACCGCCCAAATAGTCTGGCGTCTTCCCTTCGAAGCGGTAAGTCCGGTAGTATCGGGGTAATCGTACCTACAATAAACAGGGCTTTTTTCTCTTCTGTGGTGAGGGGTTTGGAAGAGATAGCAAAGAAAAAAGGGTATAAGGTCATCATAGCACAATCAAATGATGACTTTGAGACCGAGGTCGACATTATAGACACGATGGTAAACGCTCAGGTAGAAGGTATTTTCGTATCGATGAGTAAGGC
>JBARUM010000598.1:0-4552 GCA_049645725.1 Maribacter sp. | reverse complement strand
GCAAAAATGACTACCAACGCTAATATATACGGTCTGGTGCTTTCAGGAGGAAAAAGCACTCGAATGGGTGAGGATAAGGGATTAATTCTTTATCATGGCATTCCACAGAGAGACTATTTATACCAGTTGCTTAATCAAGTATGTGAGACCACATATTTAAGCGTTAGAGCGGATCAGAACGAAGAAATCAAATCTAACTTTAATACCCTAGTAGATAAAAATGAGTATCACGGTCCTTACAATGGGTTGCTTTCCGCTCATAAGATTTTTCCTGATATAGCTTGGTTGGTATTGGCGTGCGACCTTCCGCTAATGGATGAAAACGCCTTACGTGAATTAATAGACCAAAGAGATTCTACCAAGATGGCTACGGCCTTTGCCGATGCCCAGAATCCTTTGCCAGAACCACTTTGTGCTATTTGGGAGCCAGAAGCATTAAGAAAATCAGTCTCCTATTTAGAAAAGGGTAACGGTACATGTCCAAGAAAATTTCTTATTAATAGTGATGTGAAGCTGGTCTTTCCACAACGAACGGAAGTATTACTGAATGCAAACTCCAAATTGGAATATGAAGAGGCTATTGAAAAACTAAATGATGTCTAGCACTTCCCGATATTATAGACAGACCTCGCTTAGTGAATTTGGTGAGCAGGGTCAAAAAAAACTAGCAGATGCTAAGGTGTTAGTGGTTGGTGCAGGTGGTTTGGGTGTGCCCATATTAACTTATTTGAACGCCATGGGTGTTGGAACATTGGGAATAGTAGATGAGGATAAAGTGGCATTTTCTAACTTACATAGGCAGGTGTTATATACCGAGAAAATGGTAGGGCAACCAAAAGTCATAGTTGCAAAAAAGCAATTGTTGACCCAAAATTCCAAAACTAAAATTAACGTATATCAGTGTTTTCTTGGAGTTTCCAATGCTTTGGAAATCATCCAGAATTATGATTTAGTGATAGATGCTACGGATAATTTCCCGACACGATACCTGATTAATGATGCCTGTGTAATTTTAGAAAAACCTTTTGTTTATGGTGCTTTGCACGGATTTGAAGGCCAGGTAAGTGTTTTTAACTATAAAAATGGCCCTACCTATCGTTGCTTATTTCCAACCATGCCAAAAGCTGATGAGGTGCCTAACTGTAACGAGCACGGTGTTTTGGGTATACTTCCGGGGATCGTAGGAAATCTACAAGCGCTAGAGACCATAAAAATTATTACGGGTATTGGAAAAGTGTTGTCTGGAACTTTGTTGTTATATGATGGACTCTTACAACATTTTCAGAAAATGAAATTCAAGGCTAAGCCCAAAAATCTAAAAGTGACCGAACTTGCAGATAGCTATGATTTTAACTGTGAAGTATCTATAAAAACTATTCCTGTAGAGATTTTTCAAAACTTAATTAAGGATAGCGCTATAGAATTAGTAGATGTGCGGACTTTAGAAGAATTTAAAGCAAATCATTTGAAAGAGGCGAAACATATACCCCTAGGAGACATTGAAAATGAAGCTCATACCATAAATTTAGCAGTGCCTGTTTATGTTATCTGTCAATCGGGTATAAGAAGTCAAAAAGCAGTTCTTATCTTGCAACAACTGTATCCTCAAAAAGAATTTGTATACGTTGAGGGAGGTATGAACCACTTGAAAACCTATGCAAATACCTATTGAAAGTCTAGTATTACTGTGCTTGGGTTTTTTTGTGATTGCCACATTGTATTCCTCGGTGGGTTTTGGAGGTGGCTCCAGTTATTTGGCATTATTGACTATTTTCCTGACGAGTTTTTTTGCTATAAGGTCCATTGCACTCGTTTGTAATCTAGTGGTGGTTTCCGGAAGTACCTATTTATATTTTAAAAATGGACATGCTAAATTAAAGGACTTTCTTCCCTTTGTCATTACCAGTATACCCTTGGCTTATGTTGGGGCTTCGTTTCGATTAAAGGAACATATCTTTTTTATTATATTGGGAATTTCCTTGATTATTTCTGCTTTATTTTTGGCATTACAGACTTATAAGTTGATATATTCAAAGAAAGAAACCAGTGAGTACCCTTACTATTTTAGTTATTTACTTGGTAGCGGCATCGGTTTTTTATCTGGTCTTGTAGGTATTGGCGGAGGTATTTTTTTGGCCCCAATTCTTAACCATTTAAATTGGAAAAAGGCAATTAAAATTGCAGCCTTGGCCAGTTTTTTTATATTGGTAAACTCCATTTCTGGTTTGGTCGGGCTTATAAATAGTGATACATTAGAATTACCTTGGATAGAAACAATATGTTTAGGTACTGTAGTGTTCATTGGAGGACAAATTGGTATTCGTTTGAGTTTAAAACGATTATCTGCCAATGGAATTAAACGCGTAACGGCAGTACTTGTTTTTATTGTTGGAATAAGAGTTTTATTGGTAAACGGATTAGGAATATTATGATAACTTTCAAGGAAGCATATGATAAGGTGCTTTCCCATCCCTTGGATTTAGGGACAGAGGTAGTAAGCCTGCTAAATAGTTCTGGTAGAATTCTGGCTGAGGATATAAAGGCCGACCGTGATTTCCCTCCCTTTAATAGGGCTACAAAAGACGGTATTGCTATCCAATATAAAGTCTTGGAGAGCGGAGCTTCAAAATTTAGAATTGAAAGTGTCGCCAGTGCCGGAATGCCGCAGCAGGAGCTAAAGGATGCCAACTCTTGTTTGGAGGTAATGACGGGCGCAGTTTTGCCCACGAATACGGATACGGTAATCATGTACGAGCATCTCAGTATTAAGGATGGATGGGCTACAGTAAACGAGGAAGTTGAAAATGGCCAAAACATTCACTATAAGGGTAGTGATGAAATAAAAGGTGCCACGCTTGTGAAAGAAGGCAAAAAAATAGGACCAGCGGAAATAGGGGTTATGGCCTCTGTAGGTGAATCTATGGTCCATGTAAAGGCATTACCTATGGTTTGCACGATATCTACGGGAAATGAACTGGTGGATATAGAGATTAAGCCCAAACCTCATCAGATTCGGAAATCAAACAGTGTTACGCTCCAGGTGGCGCTTTCTAACTTAGGGCTTAAGCCAACAACGATGCACCTAAAGGATGATAAGAACGCTATCGAGAATGGATTACAAAAAGCACTGAAAGAGAATGATGTATTACTCTTGAGCGGAGGAGTTTCTAAAGGAAAGTTTGACTTTATTCCGGAAATGATGGAGGACCTTGGAGTTGAAAAAATCTTTCACCGCGTGGCACAACGTCCTGGGAAACCCTTTTGGTTTGGGGTACATAAAACTTTACAAACTATAATTTTCTCCTTTCCTGGAAATCCCGTGTCTACTTTCGCCAATTACCACTTGTATTTTCTTCCATGGTTGTGCACTTCTTGGAATGTTCCGATAAAAAGGCAAAGTGTCCGGCTCAATTCATCCTTTCGGGTAATGCCACCATTAACCCGTTTTATCCAGGTACAAACTGAATGGAAAGAAGGAGTTATGTACGCTACCCCAGTAGTTGAAAATGGTTCTGGGGATTTGACCAGCTTAGTAAAATCCGATGGCTTTATTTGTTTGGAACCAAGGGAAACTGTATATGAAATTGAGGAGTTGGTGCGATTTATAGGTACGCGATAGTCTCTTATAGGTCTTACACTAATCTTTCAAATGTTAAATAAACGATTTTTAGTAGTTTATGCATATTCTTCTCTCGAATGCTACTTTTTGATGGATTGTTAACTCCAGAGGTTATTTCCTAATCTAATTATCAGGTCTGGCCTTAAATAACCAGAATTACATAATTTACGTGAGTTTTCAAAGTGTTAAGCTTCTCAAAACTATGTAATATTTAGTGCTTTTATTCGTCTTATATAATGTGTACATAGGAGTACTTATTGTACTCATCACAACATAAAATAAATAAAATGAACAATACTAAAAAACAACATACTAGAGAAAATACAAGTGCCGACAAAATACTAACACGACATGAGAGTTGGAGAAATCACCGTAGGCATACCGGATTAAAATTAATACGGTTTTCTTAAAATATTAGAAATCTAAAGAAATAGAAGAGGGCAGAAGCCCTCTTTTTTTGTTTCTTTCTTTAAAAAATGATGTAAAGCTATTCTAAGGGATAATTACAATGGAACTTTGCTGCATGTACATCCCCGCTGGTTGTTTGGGCATTCCCTTTAATAATAGCATAATATTACTATATTTAGAATACAACCAATCCAACAAAATTATGAATCCGGTAGTTAAGAATATTCTAGCCGTTATTGCAGGTCTTATCGTTGGCAGTATTGTAAATATGGGTATAATAATACTCAGTGGCTCAATAATTCCACCTCCGGAGGGAGCGGATAATACAACTATGGAAGGACTCAAGGCCACTATGCACCTGTTTGAGCCCAAACATTTTATAATGCCCTTCTTTGCGCATGCATTAGGAACTTTAGTCGGGGCTTTTGTGGCAGTTAAAATTGCTGCAAATCGTAAAATGCTTTTTGCCCTGCTCATTGGTGCTTTTTTCTTTGTAGGCGGAGCTATTAGCGCAAGTAGTCTGGG
>JBARUM010000597.1:0-3930 GCA_049645725.1 Maribacter sp. | reverse complement strand
GAGTCGCCATCCATGGAAAAAACAGATTCCGTAACAATGTAAATCTCAGAATTCCCTTGTAATTCAACTCCTTTTAGGGTAGTACTTATTTTTGCCTTTAACCCGAGCAGATCATTATGTGGGAATTTATAACTTTTAGCATTGCTCATTCCAATTCCATCTCTTATACTGGCATGAGCAAATTCATCATAAAAAACAACATCGCCCCGCGTTGGTACTGAACTAAAGAACCCGATATTCGCATCGTACCCAGAATTAAATACCAAAGCACTTTCCTCATCATGGAAACTTGTTAGAAATGACTCCAAAACTTGATACAAATCATGGTTCCCTGTAAGTAGGCGAGAACCGGAAGCTCCGTTTTCAGCTATATTTTTGGTCAGTAACAGCTGAAAGGTCTTGGAAAAAATTATTTCATTTTTGGCCAGTCCTAAATAGTCATTCGACGAAAAATCCACCAAGTCCCTTTCGTTTTTAAGTGACCGCAGTGAATCTTCTTGAACTCTTTTATCCAATTTGTTCTGGAGTTTCTTTGGAAAATCTGACATGCCATCAAATGTAGTATGTTTAAGGAAAAGAATCTCAAAGGTTTCTTTTTTTATAGTATTCATATTAAAAAATTACCGGTCTATTCCGATATAAAACCAATTTTGGTAGTGTTAAGCCTTCATATCCGTAAACTTCCAAATGAATTATCAAAAAATTAGTGTTTAAGCCTTCTAGTTTAAAAGTCCTTAGCAATATTCGGTTAATGCTATTGATAATTTTTAAAATAAACTAATTTTATGATTAATAGTTAGTTACGTTCAAAATTCAAATGCTAAAGTTTAATTAAAATCTACCCTTCTAAATAAATACGAACTAATTAATTGTAAATTTGCCTCCTTTTTTTGAAGCAATTTCCTACATGTATTTGTATGCTTTAAAGAAACATCCGAAACTTAAAAATGATAGGAATGACATGAAGAGGAATAAAATAAGTAACATAGAACGACTAAAAACACTGATTTCCTATGAATTATTGGATACGGACCCAGAGGAAATTTATGACGATATTACAGCACTTGCAGCCTCCATATGCAATACGCCTATTAGTTTAATAACTCTTTTAGACGATAGGAGACAATTTTTTAAATCTCATCATGGCACATCTTTGAATGAAACACCCCTTGAAGTTTCCTTCTGTAAGTATCTTTTAGAAGAAGACAAGGAAGAATTAATTATAGAAGACGCAAAAAAGGATAAAAGATTCTCTGAAAATACACTCGTTGTTTCCAATCCCAATATTGTTTTCTATGCGGGTATGTCATTAAAATCTCCAAACGGGAATTACCTGGGTTCTTTATGTGTCCTAGACACAAAACCCAAAAAACTCTCAAACATTCAGCGAAAAGAGCTAAAGGCTTTGGCAAACCAAGTAACGCAATTATTTGAGTTACGGAAAACCAGAAAAGAAAATCGTAGACAAAAGGAGGAGATGTCCAAAATTATGGATGCATCTTTAGATATTATTTGTACTCTGGATACTGCTGGTCACTTTATGACGGTAAACAAGGCGTCCGAGGTAATTTGGGGTTATATGTCCGAAGAATTAATTGGGAGACCCTCTACGGACTTTGTCTGTCCAGAAGATTTGCTCAAGACCAAGGATTTATTAAAATCCTTGGTGCCGGGAGCAGAAGTTCAAGGTTTTGAAAACAAATACATTCACAAAAATGGCTCGTTTGTACCCATGCTCTGGTCCATTAATTGGGATAAAGATGGTGAAGTTCTGTATTGTATTGCTAGAGATGCGACTCAGGAAAAAAAAGCAGAACAAGAACTACTACATAGTGAAAAACGATTTAAGACCTTAGTCCAAGAAGGTAGTGAACTAATTGCCGTTTTAGATACTAACGCGGTTTATAGTTACGTTAGCCCAACCTCAGAAAGAGTGTTACAAATTTCCCCCAGTGAATTTTTAGGCACGAATGCATTAGATTATATACATGCTGATGATAAGGATGATGTATACAAGCAATTTCTTGAAGTAAAGGAAAAAACCCAAGTTCATATTAAACCATTCCGTTTTCGTAATAAGGAAGGTGATTGGAGGTGGATAGAATCCATAGCAACAAATCAAATGCATGAACCAACTCTAAACGGAATCGTGGTGAACTCTCGGGACGTAACCGAACGAATACTTTACACCAAGGCAATTGAAAGACAAAATTTAAAGTTAAAGGAAATTGCTTGGAATCAATCGCACATAGTGCGAGCCCCAGTTGCCAGGTTAATGGGTCTCATCAATTTAATAAAAGAGGAACAACTTGATATTATAGAAAAGGAAGAAGTACTAAGCTATATAATTGTCTCCGGTGAGGAAATAGATAGAGTAATCAAAAAAAATGTTGAGCATAGTGCCTCAATTATAGATCTAGAAGATATCAAATGAATTACAAGTTACTTTTGGTCGAAGACGACCAAATATTCACCTTTTTACTAAAAAAAGCAATCAAAAAAATAGGCCTTTCACCTATTACAGGTACATTTATTAACGGTTTGGAGGCTTTGGAATATTTGAAAGCAGCGTATAGTTCCGAAGAAAATTATGTGATTTTCCTTGACCTAAATATGCCAATAATGAACGGTTGGGAATTTTTAAGACGGTTATCCAATATTGCGCGGCCGTCTAATTGTATCGTCTTCGTACTAACCTCTTCTAATTATCAAAAGGACTTGCATATCCTAGAAGAAAATGCCTTTGTCCTAGACTATGTAACCAAGCCTATTTCAGAATCTACAATGAAAGGCTTAAAAGAAACCATCGCATTAAAGTTGGAGAAGAATTACAAAGAATAATTCTGCTTTTTATTCCAAACTGGCTTCAATTAAGGTTTAGTCCTAAACGAAAATTTGGATAATAATGTAACGGGTTGCCTATCTTAGTAAAAAAATAGTATGCGAACCCTTTTACTCTTAATCGTACTTAGCTTACCAGTACACCTTATTTTAGGGCAAACTAATTCATATAAAATCTCCTTTGATAATGCAGTTCATCATGAAGCTAGGGTTAAGGTAAAATTCCCTGGGATTGAAAAGAACACCCTAGCCGTAAGAATGAGTAGGACTTCTCCCGGACGGTATGCATTGCATGAATTTGCCAAAAATGTTTATGATTTTAAAGCAACCGATGGTAAAGGAAATAAATTAGAAGTTACACGGCCAGATCCATATCAATGGTTAATTTCTGGACATGATGGAGAAGTTAATATTTCGTATACCCTGTTTGCAAATCGTGGAGATGGCACCTATTCACAAATTGATGAAACCCATGCCCATTTAAATATTCCTGCCACTTTCATGTATGCTCCATCTTTAATTGAAAGAAATATAGAGGTAGATTTCAAAATACGAGAAGATCTTGACTGGAAAGTGGCAACACAACTACCTAGAGTTTACGGCACTATATATTCCGCCCCTAATTTGCAATATTTTATGGACAGCCCTACGGAACTAAGCAACTTTGGCCTAAGAGAATTTATGTTGGACGGGCAAAAGATTCAGTTGGCACTTCATCACAATGGTACAGAAGGTGAACTGGACGCCTATTTTGAAAAAGTAAAAAAAGTGGTCTTAGCAGAAAAAGATGTGTTCGGGGAATTACCGAAATTCGACTATGGAAAATATACTTTCTTGGCCTGCTACGTTCCAAATGCTTCGGGCGATGGTATGGAACATCGTAATTCTACAATACTTACTAGCACCAGAAGTCTGGCCGACGGAGGTATGGAAAGAAACATCGGAACCGTTTCACATGAGTTTTTTCATGCTTGGAACGTTGAGCGCATACGGCCTAAGTCTTTGGAACCTTTCGATTTTGAAGAAGCTAACATAAGTGGTGAACTTTGGTTTGCTGAAGGTTTTACAAGTTATTACACAAATTTAATC
>JBARUM010000596.1:0-5176 GCA_049645725.1 Maribacter sp. | reverse complement strand
TCAGTGCTAAAATCTGAACAGTTAATTTTAACCAATGAATGTCTATAAAAAAATAGGCAGCCAATACCGCAGCTCCCACTATAAAAAAAGTAGTCAAAATTATTGTTTGACCCTCTTTATGAAACATAACTAAAAATGTTTAATGTTAAATAGGCAAAAGGCGCGGCAAAAACAAGACTATCTAAACGGTCTAACATGCCTCCGTGACCAGGTAAAATAGCACCACTATCCTTAACTCCCGCCATTCTTTTTAATTTGGACTCTATTAAATCACCCAAGCTACCGGCTATGACAATTACTGTGGCAAGAATCGTCCACTGCCATGGGCTTATTATTTGTTCTTGCGTACCCATAATGTAAGCAGCTCCAATTGCAAATATAAAACCTCCTACAGTTCCTTCAACCGTTTTTTTAGGTGAAACAGATGGGAACAACTTAGTTTTTCCGATACTCTTACCTACCAAGTAAGCGAAGGAATCATTTACCCAAATCAGAATAAAGATTCCCATAATCAAGAGTTTTGCAAATGCATCATTTTTATAGGGTATCATAGTAAGAAAAATGCACCCGCCTCCAATATAAAAAAGGCCAATAATGAATTTGTGGAATTTTGTAAATAATTTTTCTTTCTTGGAGAATAAATAAAACAACAGCGCAACGTCAATTGCTATGGTAATGACCATTAAAATGTTTATTAGTAATTGATCGCTTACCAGATAGATAAACGCCCACCAAATAGCCAAATAAGCAGCAAAAATATGATATCCCTTTAAGCCTACCAGACGTTTGTATTCATAGAGACATGCAAGACCAAAGGTCATAAAAAGAAAATCAAAAGCATCTGAATTAAGAAAAACGGCTGATAATAATAGAATAATGTATACTGCTCCTGTAAGTGCCCTTCTTAAAATTTCGCTCATACTATAAATCTTCCAGAAGTAAAAGATAAAGATTTTTAGTACTACTCCCGTAAGTGAGGAAATCATCAGAATTTTCTTGAGTGGCTTTAAAATGTTTAAGGGTAGTTATATTAGCAGGGATCCTTGGGCCATATTTTTTCTTTATCGTTTTTAATCCCTCTCCTATAGACTCCACAAGCTGACTGGTTGTTGCATAAACGACAATATTGCTGGGCAACTCATTTAGCTTTTTTTCATTCAACTGATTGGAGCAGACTAAAATAGATCCGTTCTGGGCAACTAAATGTTCGCAGGTTGTAAAGAAAACCTCACTTTCTTGTACATTTTTCGTGAAAATAAGGTCTTCATTTCTGAATTTTTGGACTAATCTATCGTCCATCGCAAAGAATCTTTGATCCTGCCAACCATTTTCGATGATGATATTGCTTAAGGTGTTGGATACTTCTTCAGAGGATACACAGTAAATAAATTTACCACCATTTTGCTTGAAATGAATGGTAAACTTTTCATCTACAGGAATATTCAGATCTGGCATGTGTTGACCACGTGTCTCCGCAGTTTCCTTCGAAACTTTCTTCTTGCCACCACCAAATAATATGTCTAAAAAGCCCATTTAAAACTATAAAGTACTGCTAATTTCTGTAATAAAATTTACAAAGGTTAATCTGATTCCTTTATTTTTTTCTCCTTCTTTAAGTCCTCGCTGGCCAAAGCCTCCGTTTTTCTTTCTTCTTCTTCCAAAATATCTTTTTGAAAAGGTCTTTTTCCGAATATATTTTCCAAATCCTCCTTAAAGATAACCTCTTTCTCCAATAATCTTTCAGCTAGTGTAGTAAGTTTATCCTTATTTTCTGTCAAGACCTTTATGGCTCGCTGATATTGCTCCTCAATTATTTTGGAAATCTCCTCATCAATTGTTTTTGCGGTTTCTTCACTGTAGGGTTTGGAAAAGCCATAAGGATCCTGACCAGATGAATCGTAATAGGTTAGATTTCCAATTTTCTCGTTAAGACCGTAAACGGTTACCATTGCCCTTGCTTGTTTGGTAACTTTCTCTAAATCACTTAAGGCGCCCGTTGATATTTTATTGAATATTACTTTTTCGGCAGCTCTACCTCCCATAGTGGCACACATCTCATCCAACATTTGCTCTGGCCTAACGATTAAGCGTTCCTCGGGAAGATACCAAGCTGCTCCCAATGATTGACCCCTAGGCACTATTGTAACTTTCACCAAAGGTGCCGCATGTTCCAACATCCAACTCGTGGTTGCGTGACCTGCTTCATGATAGGCAATAGTTTCCTTTTCCCCTGGAGTTATTATTTTGTTTTTCTTTTCTAGTCCACCAACGATTCTATCAACGGCATCCAAGAAATCCTGTTTGTTAACAGCTTTTTGCTCTTTCCTAGCAGCAATTAATGCGGCCTCGTTACAAACATTTGCAATATCCGCTCCAGAGAACCCTGGAGTTTGTCTTGCTAGGAAATCCAAATCTAAAGTCTCAGAGGTTTTTATTGGTCTTAAATGGACTTCAAAAATTTCCTTCCTTTCTCTTATATCCGGAAGATCTACGTAAATCTGTCTATCAAATCTACCAGCACGCATTAGAGCTTTGTCAAGTACATCGGCTCTATTGGTAGCGGCTAAGACAATCACATTGGTATTGGTTCCGAAACCATCCATTTCCGTTAATAGTTGGTTCAGCGTATTTTCGCGTTCGTCATTTGAACCTGTAAAATTGTTCTTGCCTCTTGCCCTACCTATGGCATCAATCTCATCAATAAAAATAATTGCTGGTGATTTATCCTTGGCTTGTTTGAACAAATCCCGCACACGGGATGCACCTACACCAACAAACATTTCAACAAAATCAGAACCTGATAGTGAGAAGAAAGGAACTTTGGCTTCACCCGCAACTGCTTTGGCCAACAAAGTTTTTCCAGTGCCAGGAGGTCCAACTAACAAGGCTCCTTTAGGAATTTTACCACCTAGAGAGGTATATTTGTCTGGATTTCTTAAAAACTCAACAATCTCCTCAACTTCTTCCTTGGCACCCTCTAGACCTGCAACATCTTTAAAAGAGGTTCTTGTATCTGTTTTTTCATCGAAAAGTTTTGCTTTTGATTTTCCAATGTTAAAGATTTGACCTCCACCGCCTCCTGCTCCACCGCCAGACATTCTGCGCATGAGGTAAATCCAAATTCCAATAATTAGGACAAAAGGCAACAAGGATAAAAGAAAATCCAAAATAGCAGTGGACTCTTTACCAAATTCAACGATTGTATCTAGATTATTTTCTTTTTTAATCTCAGTTATTTCATTCTGAAAAATCTGAAGGTCACCGTAATCCAAGGTGTACTGTGGTACAGTGCCGGTAGTAGGAAGAAAGGATTTTTCATTAACATCTTTATGAACATCTTTTGCCAATGCCTCGTCCGTAAGAAATACCTTTGCCTGATTTGTATTGGTGATGATCATTATTTTTTGGATATCACCATTCCTTAAATACTCCTGAAGTTCAGATGTAGTAGTCTTTTCAGCACTGGCCAAATTATCACTATTGAACACCTGAAAACCTATTAATAGTACCGCTACCAATCCGTAAATCCACCAAGAACTGAATTTTGGTTTTTTAGGAGTTGTATTATTTTCTTTTGCCATTTTATTTTTTATTGATTAATGCTACTTTCTATAGTTGTGAACTTTGCGTCACCCCAAAGACCCTCTATATCGTAGAATTCTCGAATCTGCTTTTGAAACACATGAACTACCACATTAACGTAATCCATGAGAACCCATTCGGCATTATCTTCGCCCTCTACGTGCCAAGGTTTGTCCTTAATTGCTTTGCTAACTGTTTTTTGGATAGAACCCACTATTGCATTCACATGCGTATTGGAAGTACCATTGCAAATAATAAAGTAGTCGCAAACTGTATTTTCAATTTCCCTAAGGTCAAGTAAATCTATATTGTGACCTTTTACTTCTTCAATTCCTTGTAAAATCAATGCAATCAACTCATCTGCACTAGCTTTGCTTTTCTGCATTCAAAAATTTTAGTTTTTACAAAGTTATTATTTTTTTGTTCTTTTAGGTCTAGTTTTTAACATTAGATTAAAGATTGCTAAACACTTCCTACATGCAAATAATCAAACTTAGTGCCACGGGTTCCACCAACACCTATTTAAAAGGTTTGATGATTTCGGAAAATTTACCAGATTTAACAGTTGTCGTTACGGAGAACCAGACCAAAGGTCGAGGTCAAATGAACACCTCATGGGAGTCTAAGGCAGGTAATAACCTTACTTTTAGTGTTTTAAAAAAGCATCAAGACTTAAGGATAGATCATCAGTTTTTGATTAGTATCTGTGCTTCATTGGCTGTTTATTCTGTTCTAAGGGGCCTTAATTTGCCGCGTGTTAAAATTAAATGGCCAAACGACATTCTGTCAGGTATGTTAAAAGTATGCGGCATTCTTGTAGAAAATATAATTTCTGGTTCAAAAGTAAAGACTTCTATTATCGGTATTGGGCTAAATGTAAATCAAACAGAATTTTCCCATTACCTCAAGGCCACATCTATTAAAAAGGAATTGAAGCATGAACAGAATTTGGAAGCACTACTAAAAAGAATACTAGAAAAACTTCAAGTTTTTTTATTGCAAATAGATGTCATTAATAAGATTGAACTTTACCGTGAGTATGAAAAGGTCTTATTTAGAAAGGATAAGGTATCAACTTTTCAAAAGCCCGACGGGTCTGTTTTTACCGGAATAATATCGGGTATTAGCTCAAAAGGGGAATTGAGATTGAAACTAGAAGACGATACCTATGAAGAATTTGGTCTTAAGAAAATAAAATTATTATACTAGATTTTCCCAAGGTTGCTCGATAGGGTATTTATGAAATTAGTTATCGGATGTTTAATCATCATTGCCATCATGGCATTAAATTCTCCCGTAAAACTAAGTACAACTTCACTGGTATTGTTTTCTAGCGCTCTAATATCCGCAGTTAAGGTAAAAGGCAGTTTTTCACTTGCCGCACCCAATATTAATTTGCTGTGCGGAACCTGTTCTTTTTTTTCTAGAACGATTTCTGGCATTCCTTTAAGCGCGAACAAAAATCTGTTTTCATTTAAAACTTCAAATTTATCTATATTTTCTGGCATCAATTTTTCAAAGTTGGCCAGATCATTTAGAAAATCATAGGTCTCCTGAGTACTTTTAAATACTGGTGTTTTTTGTGTTTCTATAT
>JBARUM010000595.1:0-7861 GCA_049645725.1 Maribacter sp. | reverse complement strand
GCAAAACAATATTATTATTACTCACATTAACTTTTGGAATAGTTACTTACGGATTGATTTCTTTAGGTTGGGGTTTTAACGAAATGTCAGCTTGTTTTTTTGTACTCGGACTAATATGTGGATTAATAGCAAAATTTGGAATTAATAGGACTACAGAAATATATGTTGAAGGTTTCAAAGAAATGATTTTTGCGTGTATAATAATAGGTCTTGCGAATAGCATTTCTATTATTTTAAGTGATGGTATAATTATAGATACTATTGTCTATGGCCTTTTTTCCCCTTTAGAAAACGTTCCTACTAATCTTTCTGCTATTCTTATGATGTTTTCTCATAGTCTTCTTCATTTTCCGATACCAAGTTATTCAGGGCAAGCTATTTTAACTATGCCGATTTTGACACCTCTTGCTGATTTGATCGGACTTTCAAGACAAGTTTGTATTCTTGCCTATCACTATGGAACAATTATGATGGATGTAATTGTTCCAACGAATGGAGCCTTAATGGCAGTATTAGCATTAGGTGGAATAAAATACAATAATTGGATTAAGTTTATAATTAAACCTACTTTGATAATATTAACAATTGCAGCTATTGCAATACTAATTGCAGTTCAAATTGGATATGAATAAAATAAAGCTGGTAACACCATATATAGCTCATAGCTGGGCAGTTGCTTAATCATAGTTAAGGCATATTTGCAAGTCCGCCAAATTTTTTAATTTGGCTTATTGAAAAGAAAAGGTAATAAGAAAATTAAAAAATTCGGCTCGTGCTTAACCGAAAAGTTATAGCTAATTTACACGCTACGAGCCATATACAATCACGTTGGCAAAAGTGTAAAACAACCAATATTGAGAATTAACTAACATGACAACATCAACATTCTTTACATTCGTAGGCGACCAATGTGGAAAGGCTGAGGAAGCAATAAACTTTTATACTTCCATATTTCCAAATTCTGAAATTAAAAACATAAGAAAATACGCTGAAGGAGAGGAAGGAGGTACACCTGAGCTAATAAAATATGCAGCGTTTACATTAAATGGAACTGATTATTTGGTTTCTGAAAGTAATTATAATCATGATTGGACTTTTACGCCTGCGGTTTCACTTTTCATAAGTGATAATTCTGATGATTTGATTATAAAACTGTTCAAAATGCTTTCTTCAAATGGCGGTAAAGTGATGATTCCACTGGAAAACTACCATGGTGAAGGAGATTACGGCTTTGGTAAGAAATTCGGATGGTGTGAAGATAAATACGGTGTATCCTGGCAATTTGTGCTTCTTAATGACTAATTGTAAACAAACTATTGAATATTAAAATAACTACAACCCTTATAGGTAATTACATGTAGAGCCTACCGGCAAATTCAAAAATGTAAATGCTTCCACACCTTCTATCCGTTATTTGTTTACCAAATGCCGTGCTTGCACCACGCAACTAATCGTACTTGAATACGATTATAAAGATTACTCCTATCATTTTTTTTAGAGGTATTCATGTTCTAAAAGGGCTCGCAGTCTACCTGTTATTTTATTTTCAATACCACTAAAACCCTTATTTCGACTTCGCCCAAAATCCAAGGATTTTTGTTATATTACCATAAACATTCCGCTTCACCGTTATAAACAATTTGTTTTATTGCGGATAACGCAACCTAAAGCTGCTTTATGGGCAAGCAGAGAAAACAACCTTGGAGCCTAGATTGAGCTAGAGGATGGAGAACAATATTATTAATACGAGACTTGGGGGAAATTGAATACAATACTGTTGGTAAAGGCATTCCTGTATTATTTATTCATGGCGGACATTCTAACTGTAATGAAATATTCTGCCATAAGGGATTTGATCTAGAAAAGTTTCAATTGATTACACCTTCTCGTCCTGGATATGGACAAACTCCTTTGGGCAAAAACAAAACACCTAGAGATACTGCCGATTTAATAATGAAGTTAGTTGAGCATTTGTGCCATAAGGAAATAGTTGTCTATGGAATATCCGCCGGAGGTTTAACAGCAATAGAATTAGCCGCAAACTATCCCGATAGGGTAAAAAAATTAATCCTTGCTTCGGCAATCTCTAAAAAATGGCTTGCCAAGGATGGGCGTATGTATAGAACTTCGCAAATAATTTTCAATCCCAAAATAGAAAAATTCACTTGGAGAATGGTTCGGTTTTTTTCAAAAATTTTGCCGAATTTGGTAGCAAAGAGTTTTTATTCGCAGTTTTCAAGTAACAAAGATTACAAACTAAGTAAATCCGATATAGAGGAATTGATTTTAGCTATGAAATGCTATAATTCTAAAACGGGATTTCTGAATGACATTGACCAAAATATAGATGATAAGACAATCGCTCAAATTAAATGTCCAACTCTTATTATTCATAGTGCCAATGACAATAGCGTTCACTTGGAGCATGCAAAACATTCAAACAGCATGATTGAGAACTCAAAAATTGAAATTCTTCATAATGAATGGGGTCATTTATTGTGGATTGGAAATGAATCAGCATCTGCCATTAAAAAGACGATAGAATTTATTAAAGAATAGAATCCTGGTATACTATAATGTGTATAAGCAATTACTTGGTTCTTGGCCCTTCATGAAATCACCAAGCTTTTCCTATGGTCCGTTTCTTTTGTAATAAGTTAGCTGCTGAAATCTTTGAACGAAATCATACGCAAAGAATATTGGCCGCCGGCATAAAAATGTATTTTTAAAACTGGCGCAATGTCCGGTATCCTTTAAAGTGTCTGAAAATAATCAATCTATTTAAAATTCAAGATTAGAATATTGACCTTAAATACTCCAAAATATTATTCGCAATACGTTCTTGAATATTAGAGATATCAGCTTTTACAAAAGTTTCCCCTGTAATGTTTTCATACAGTTCTATATAGCGTTCGGAAACAGTTTTTATATACTCATCGGACATTTCGGGTACTGCTTGCCCCTCTAATCCTTGAAAGCCGTTTGAAATTAACCATTGTCTAACAAATTCCTTTGAAAGCTGCTTTTGGGGTTCTCCCTTATCTTGCCGTTCCTGATAACCTTCTTTATAAAAATATCGTGATGAATCTGGAGTATGTATCTCATCAATAAGTACAATTTTACCCTCATTGGTCTTTCCAAATTCATATTTGGTATCCACTAATATGAGACCTCTTTCGTCGGCAATTTTAGTTCCTCTATGAAACAGTTCTTTTGTGTACTTTTCCAATAGCTCATAATCCTCGACGGAAACAATACCTCTTTTTAAAATATCCGTCTTGGAAATATCCTCATCATGGTCTCCTTTTTCAGCTTTTGTTGCCGGTGTAATAATAGGTTCGGGGAATTTATCATTTTCTCTCATCCCATCTGGCATTGGAACACCACAGAGTATTCGTTTTCCTACTTTATATTCCCTGGCAGCATGCCCGGACAAATACCCTCTAATGACCATTTCTACTTTAAAAGGCTCACATGCATAACCTACGGCAACATTAGGATCAGGTGTTGCGGTTAACCAATTGGGTACTATATCTTTGGTAGCCTCCATCATTTTGGTCGCAATCTGATTCAAAATTTGACCTTTGTATGGTATACCCTTGGGCATGACCACGTCAAAAGCGGAAAGTCTGTCCGTAGCTACCATGACCAAAACATTATTCTTTAAAGTATAGACCTCCCGGACTTTTCCCTTATAAACACTTTTTTGCTCTGGAAAATTAAAATTGGTATCAATTATGGTATTCGACATCGGCACATATTAATTTTGATGTTCTATGGTCTTATAGGCATCTATTACCTTCTTCACTAATTTATGACGAATAACGTCTTTATCATCTAGGTATATCATTTCTATACCTTCTACATCCTTTAGAATCAGCAGAACTTCTTTAAGCCCAGAAATTGTTCTACGTGGTAAATCTATCTGTCCCGGATCGCCCGTTATTAAAAATTTTGCGTTCTTTCCCATACGTGTCAAGAACATTTTCATCTGTGCATGGGTCGTATTTTGAGCCTCATCAAGTATTACAAAAGCATTATCCAGAGTCCTACCACGCATAAATGCCATTGGTGCAATCTGAATGGTTCCGTTTTCAATAAAATGGGTTAATTTCTCTGCAGGAATCATATCGCGCAACGCATCATATAAAGGCTGCATATATGGGTCTAGTTTTTCTTTTAAATCTCCAGGAAGAAAACCTAAGTTTTCGCCTGCTTCAACGGCAGGTCTTGTAAGTATGATTTTACGCACCTGTTTTTCTTTCAACGCCTTCACGGCCAAAGCAACCCCTGTATAGGTCTTGCCCGTACCGGCAGGACCAATGGCAAAAACCATATCATTCTTCTTGGAGGCATCTACCAATCGCCTTTGATTTACGGTCTGCGCCTTTATAAGCCTGCCGCTAACACCATGCACCAGTGTTTCCCCACTATTTTCAGAGGATTGGTAATCTGTAGCATCGCTACTCGTGAGTACGCGCTCTATAGCGTTTTCATCTAACTTGTTATACTTGACATAATGAGCGGTAAGCATGTCAAAGCGTTTGTCAAATTCTTCTAGAAGATCTTCGTCACCGTAGGCTCTAATTTTATTCCCCCTAGCTACAATTTTTAGTTTGGGAAAATATTTTTTAAGGAGGTCGATATGCTCGTTCTGCTGTCCAAAAAAATCTCTTGGACTAATTTCGGTAAGTTCTAAAACCAGTTCGTTCAAATAGTGGGATTTAATTAAGATTTAAACCATTAGAAGTTTAATTTCCAATGGCTGTTTTTTTGTTTAGTTTTGTGTTTCAAATTTACGTAAAATTAAGTTTTAACTAATCAAAAACATATCAACATTGCTGCATGGCAATAATCACGTTAACCACAGATTTTGGACTCAAAGATCACTTTGTAGGGGTCTTAAAGGGTTCTATTTATACAGAATTGCCAGACGCCAAAATTGTTGATATTTCCCATGACATATCACCTTTTAATATTCATGAATGCGCCTATATTTTAGAGAATAGTTACCATAATTTTCCAAAAGGAACCATACATATTGTTGGTGTGGATTCCGAAGCCACAATAGAAAATAAACATATTGCTGTTCTCGTTAACGGTCATTATTTTATTAGTGCTAACACAGGCGTAATTGGTCTTATAACTTCCGAAATGGAACCCGATAAAGTTGTGGAAATTAATATTCCGGACCCCCTACACGGGTCATTTCCGGTAATGAGCGTATTTGTTCAAGTAGCCTGTCATATTGCAAGAGGCGGAACTTTGGAAGTAGTTGGTAAACCGTTCACGAATTTACAAGACCTAAGAGAATTTTCTCCTAGAATAGCCGAGGACGGAAAAAAAATTATTGGTAGTGTTATTTATATAGACAATTATGGAAATGTGGTTACCAATATTCAAAAACACCTTTTCGAAGCTTACAGAAATAGCAGGGAATTTGAACTTCTTGCCAGAAACTATAAAATTAAAAGCATTCACAAGGCCTATAGCGATATTATTGATTTTAGTCTGGAAAAAAGTCAAAGAAAGGGTGATGGAGATCTATTGGCCCTTTTTAACTCCTCTGGGTATATAGAGTTGGCCATTTATAAAAGTAATTTGAATACGGTTGGAGGAGCCTCCACCCTATTAGGTCTTGATTATAGGGATACCATAATTATTGATTTTCTTTAATAAATTGAATACGATTAGTGCATAAATTCCGAACAAGGATTTTCATAATAGTAATTGACGATAGTTAATAACTATTTCTTAAAACATACCTTGAGTATTAAGAGAGAATATATAGCGGTACTTTTGATCCTAAACTATTTCAGTTCTACTGTTGATAAGTTTGTTTCTTATAAAAGACCAATTAAAATATCTTTGTTTGAAATGAAATGTTCTTAAGAAATTGATAAAACCGGGTTGAAAAGCACAAGTCATAGGAAATAAAACAAAGTATACAGAATGAAATTTATAGTATCCAGTACGTATTTATTGAAGCAACTTCAAATATTGGGTGGAGTTATTAATAACAGTAATACGCTTCCGATTTTAGATAATTTTCTCTTTGATTTAAATACGGACAAACTAACCGTATCCGCTTCTGACTTGGAAACTACGATGAGTTCCGTACTTAAGGTAGATTCTGACAATGAAGGCGTTATTGCGGTACCTGCCAGACTTCTATTGGAAACCCTTAAAACATTTCCCGAACAGCCATTAACGTTCGTTGTAGAGGACAATAATACGGTAGAGATTAGCTCAAATCATGGTAAATATGCTCTGGCATATGCTGATGGTGCTGAATTTCCAAAGGCGGTAGAGCTTTCTAGTCCAAGTTCCACAACACTTTTAGGAGATATATTGGCTACTGCAATAAACAAGACAATATTCGCTGCGGGAAATGATGATTTAAGACCCGTTATGAGCGGTGTCTTCTTTCAATTCTCGCCAGAGAACTTAACTTTTGTTGCCACGGACGCGCATAAATTGGTTAAATATCAACGGTCTGATGTGACAGCGTCCCAAGTGGCGGAGTTTATCATGCCCAAGAAACCGCTAACCCTTTTGAAAGGAATATTAGCCGGAAGTGAGTCAGATGTCCTTATCGAATATAATGATAGTAATGCCAAATTCAGTTTTGAAGATACTGAATTAATATGTAGGCTTATAGACGGTAAATATCCAAACTACGAAGCTGTTATCCCAAAGGAAAACCCGAATAGACTAACTATTGCTAGGAACCAATTTTTAAGTTCCGTTAGAAGGGTTTCTATATTCTCCAATAAGACCACCCATCAAATACGTCTTAAAATTGCTGGGGCAGAACTAAATATTTCTGCGGAGGACATAGACTATTCCAACAAGGCCGAAGAAAGACTTACCTGTTCCTACCAGGGAGATGATATGCAAATTGGTTTCAATTCAAGATTTCTAACTGAAATGCTGAACAACCTGAACTCCGAAGAGGTCTCTCTTGAAATGAGTTTGCCAAACCGTGCAGGTATACTTACCCCTATTGATGGTTTGGATGAAGGGGAGAATATAATTATGCTGGTAATGCCTGTAATGCTTAATAATTAGAAAAAATCAACGAGAATTATTGTAAAAAAGGTCAGAAGTAAATCCGACCTTTTTGATTTAAAATTTTTAGGATATGAACCTTATGGTTCCAAAATAGCTCGGAGACTCACCATTACCTGCTTTTACCGCATTTACAATCGGCATTATTAAAGAAAGGGCTCCAGTACAAATGAGTAATAATATACCTAATCCAAAAAGTAATATTGCCGGTATTCCTATTATTATATAAAGTATAAGGCTTAATTGAAAATTAACTATGGCCTTGCCGTGTTCGTCCATACCAATAACGGAATCCTTCATCGTAAGCCAAAGTACAAGCGGCACAATTAAACCTCCAAATCCCGTTATAAAATCCAAGTATTGTGAGAGATGGGCAATAACTAATAGATTTCTATCTTCTCTTAAAGCGATGTTTTGATTTACAATTTCCATTTTTTGATTGATTTATGATGAATAACTACCATATAAGTCTCAAAAAAGAACAATTTGTTACACCAGACTTTAAAAACGATTAAATTACTGCTTTCTTTTTAAGTTATCCAATTTTCCTTTATTCTTGATAATCCTTGAATTTAAGTCTTGTATTTTTTCTTCTGTTTTTTGAATGTCCACAGGTGCCAACGTTCCTTTGATCTTACCCTTCTCTATTTTGTTTTGCAGCTTTATTACTTTTTTTTCGTCTTTGGAAATAGATTTTTCTTTTGATTTTATTTCCTTTTTAAGTTTATCCGCTTTTTTAGCTTCTTTTTCCTTTTTTTTCAGTCTTTTAGCTTCTTTCTCAGCTTTTTCC
>JBARUM010000594.1:0-4306 GCA_049645725.1 Maribacter sp. | reverse complement strand
ATTGACACTTCCTTCCAGCAACCATTTAAAGGTGCGTACTTTTTTGTGAATGTAACAAATGACATGTCCTTTTTCATATTCCTTTGTAACGCCGGATGGGAAATATTCCTGAAGATTTTTGATATTTATTTCTTCTTCTAAAAAGGACTTTTTATGCTTCATGTAGCAACTAACTTAATCTGTTTTTTTCAAAAAAAGAAGTTGCCGGATTATTTAAACCAATTTATCATTTTAGGGTTTTGATTTTGGAAATACCGTAAATTTTAGATTGCAATATCTAGAATCGTCAAATACAATTTTCCCGTGCACTATTTACAATCGCTTTTATTATCTTCCCTTTCTCAACTACGAAAACAGACCACACCATGAAAACCATCCGCATTTTACTCCTTTTATTTTTAATCACTCCAATTGCCTTGCAATCGCAACGTAGAAAAAACAAAGCCACTGAGCCCACTATTAAATTAGAGGATTCCTTATTTCAAGGTTTACAATGGCGTAATATAGGTCCGTTTAGGGGCGGTAGAAGTGTCGCTTCCACCGGAGTTGTTGGTCAGCCCATGACCTATTACATGGGAACCGTTGGCGGAGGGATTTGGAAAACGGTGGATGACGGAATTACCTGGAAAAATATTTCGGATGGATTTCTTAAAACGGCGACCGTAGGTGCAGTCACCGTTTCTGAAAGCAATCCCAATATCGTAATTGCAGGTATGGGAGAGCATGCGGCCAGAGGTGTTATGACCTCCATGGGTGATGGTGTTTATAAATCCACCGATGCAGGAAAAACTTGGAAGCATATGGGATTGGAGGAAACCCGACATATAT
Source organism: Maribacter sp. (assembly GCA_049645725.1). Classification (GTDB taxonomy): domain Bacteria; phylum Bacteroidota; class Bacteroidia; order Flavobacteriales; family Flavobacteriaceae; genus Maribacter. Next base: position 3,478 of record JBARUM010000594.1, on the reverse strand, counting down.
CGGACGTCATCATAGACCCGACTAATCCAGATATCATTTTTGTGTCAGCTCAAGGGGCGCAATATGGGCCTAGTGCCCAACGAGGTGTCTACCGTTCTCAAGATGGTGGAGAAACTTGGGAGAATGTGCTATTCGTAGATAATAGTACTGGAGCATCTTCTTTGTCCATGGACATGACCAATCCGACTATTTTGTATGCCGCCATGTGGCAACACAGGCGTTTTCCTTGGACGATGGAATCTGGAGGAAAAAATTCTGGAATTTATAAATCTACCGATGGAGGTGCTACTTGGAACCAACTGACCGAAGGCTTACCGAAGGAAATGGGGAAAATAGGAATTTCTGTTTCCCGAGCAAATGCAGAACTTGTTTTCGCGGTAATCGAAGCCGAAGGTGAAAAAGGAGGCGTTTACCGATCAGACGATGCCGGTAAAAAATGGACGCAAGTCAATAAGGACCGTATCAATATTACCCGTTCTTGGTACTATATGGAAATCTTTGCCGATACCCAAAATGAAAATATTGTATACGTTTTGAATGCACCGGTTACAAAATCAATAGACGGCGGTAAATCGTTTACTCCTCTTTCTACACCTCATGGCGATAATCACCACTTATGGATAGACCCTTTGAATAATCAACGGATGATCAATTCCAATGATGGTGGTTCTAACATTTCCAACAATGGCGGAAAAAGTTGGAGCACACAGGAGAATCAGAATACGGCCCAATTTTATAGAGTAATTACCGATAATCTTGTGCCCTATAATGTATATGGAGGGCAACAGGACAATTCTACGGTGGCCATTGCTTCTAGGACAAATGACGACGGAATCAATTGGAAAGATTGGTATTCTGTTGCCGGTGGTGAAAGTGCTTTTTTGGCCTTTGACCCAGACAATCCGCAATTGATTTATGGGGGTACGTATCAAGGGAATATTGATAAATGGGATGCACGTACCAAAGAATCCAAACCCCTCAAAGAATATCCAGAACTTGGATTAAGTATTTCTCCTGAAGATGCGAAATATCGATACAATTGGAACGCACCGATTATTACATCACCTCACGATAGAAAAACCATTTACCACGGCGGTAATGTCGTTTTCAAATCGACAGATGAAGGGCATAGCTGGAACGTTATTAGTCCGGATCTGACTCGTAATGAAACGGACAAGCACGGACTTGGAGGAAAACCCTTTACCAATGAAGCTGCTGGTGGTGAAATCTATAATACGCTAACCTATATGACGGAGTCTCCCCATGAGGAAGGTGTTATTTGGACCGGTAGTGATGATGGCTTGGTCTATGTCACCAAAGATGGTGGTTCCAATTGGACAAACGTTACACCAGAAGGTATCAAAGAAGGAATTATCAATAGCATTGAGGTATCACCACATGACCCGGCAACCGCCTATATCGTGCTGATGCGCTATAAATCGATGGATTTTGACAATTACATTTTTAAAACCACGGATTACGGTGCTACTTGGACAAAAATCACCAATGGAATTACTGGTGATAACACGTTTACCCGGGTAGTTCGTGAAGACAAAAAGGTAAAAGGTCTTTTATATGCGGGTACGGAAACAGGCCTGTTTATTTCCTTGGATGATGGCATGCATTGGCAACCCCTACAGCTCAACTTACCGCTCACCCCTATAAACGATTTAACCATTCAAGATAATGATTTGGTGGCAGCGACTGCAGGAAGGGCTTTTTGGATTTTAGATGATATTGCCACGCCACAAAACCTGACCACTCCAAAACAGGAAGTGAACCAATTTAAGCCAAAGGATACTTATTTATTCATGGGTGGTTCTAGTGAAAAACCAGTTCCAGGTTTGGGAAGCAATCCCAAAAGCGGAGTGACCATCGATTATTATTTGAGTGAAATACAAGATAGCACAACCGTTACATTGGAAATATTAGAAAACGGTGAAGTCATCCGTACCTTTACCAACCAAAAACCAAAGGATTTTAAAACATGGCCAGGCGGACCTTCAAAACCAAGTGTTTTACCTTCTAAAAAAGGCTACAATCGTTTTACTTGGGATTTTAAACGAGAAAGTCTTCCATCAGTAGATAAGGTTTTTGTGCTAGGAGGTCACGATGGCTCCACAGTTGGCCCTGGTGATTACACCTTGAAACTTTCTTTAGGAGAAACGGTTTCAGAAACAACGGTAACCATTTTGCCAAATCCAAAAGTAAAAAGTACCCCGGCGGACTATGCAGAACAACAAGAACTCATGAAAACCATTGAGGCTACGGTTGTGGAAATTCATACTGCTGTGAATGCCATGCGTTCCGCTAAATCACAATTGAACCAATATGCCAAACTTTTAAAGGATAACGTAAAAGCCGAGGCACTTCTAAAGCAAGGAGATTCCTTAGTAAAGCGAATTACCACTTGGGAAGAGAACCTCATCCAGCCCAAACAGAAAACCTTTCAGGATGTAATTAATTTTGAGAACAAGTTGAATTCCCAATTATTGAATTTAAGAGGATATATGGATGTAGCAGAGCCAAAAGTTACGGTAGGGGCCAAAGCAAGGTTACAGGATTTGTTGGCAGAATGGAAAACGTTCAAAACGGAACATGACGCCATCATCAATACTGAAATGGGAGACTATAATACCATGTTCAAGGCTTTAGACATTCCTGCAATCATCATGTCCAAAGAATAAATTACAAACACTTTGCAAACCATAATACTAGACGAAACATACAAGGGTACTAATTTTACAAAGAATCGTTTACCTATTGCAGAATATGAACATTGCCTTTTTGAAGGTTGTGATTTTTCGAATGGCCTACTGAACAATCAGACGTTTACAGAATGTGAATTTGTGGATTGTAACTTGAGCAGTGCGAATATCGTGAACACCTCGTTTAACGAAGTAAAATTTTCGCACTGCAAGCTCATGGGACTTGCGTTCAACAGCTGTAATTCCTTTTTAATGAACTTTTCATTTTTTGACTGCAATCTTAGCTATTCCAATTTTGCCTATCTAAAAATGATTGGCCAGGCTTTTTATGATTGTAATTTAAGTGAAGTTGAATTTTCAAATACGAATCTCAGTAAGGCACTTTTTGACACCTGTAGTTTAGAACGGACCATATTCTTTGGAACCAATCTTGAAAAGGCAGATTTTAGTACGGCGACAAATTTCAGCATTGACCCACAAAATAATAGAATGACAGGTGCCATTTTTTCAAAAGAAGGACTTGCTGGGCTTTTATTGAAGCACAAATTAAAAATCCTGCCCTAATGCTGAATAAAGTCCACCATATTGCCATCATTTGTTCCAATTATGAAGTATCAAAGCGATTTTATATTGATGTCTTAGGGTTGGAAGTCCTACAGGAGATCTACCGGAAAGAACGTCAATCCTATAAATTGGATTTGGCCTTAAACGGACACTATATTATAGAATTGTTCAGCTTTCCTAATCCCCCAAAACGCCCCTCAAGACCT
>JBARUM010000593.1:0-3016 GCA_049645725.1 Maribacter sp. | reverse complement strand
GCAATAAGGAAACCAGTTAAAATGATATCGACTCGCGAGGACGATATGACCACCGGAGTTTATCGTCCAGCAATAAAATATAGAATTAAAGCTAGTATCAAAGACGGAGAGGTTACAGGTTATCAATTAAAAGAGGCCGCTGTTAATGGAAATATGTATGGACTTATTCCAAATTTCTTTCCGGCAGGGGCCGTTGAAAATTATCAGGTAGATGTAGCCAGTTACGATAGTAATATTTCAACGGGAGCATGGCGAGCACCCTATACTAACTTCCTTTCGTATGCCGAACAGAGCTTTTTGGACGAATTGGCCGAATTAACGGATCAAGATCCCGTGCAAATGCGCTTGGACATGTTAGAAAAAGTAAAAACAACTAACGATGAACGTATTGAATATTCAGCCGAACGTTTACAGGATGTTTTAAAACTGGTCGTTGAAAAATCTGGCTACAGAGAAGAAAAAGAAGGTGTTTTTCAAGGTGTATGTGCTTATTATTGTCATAATACCCACGTTGCCGAGGTTGCAGATGTTGTTATGGACGGGAACACTCCCGTGGTTAAAAAGATAACCATAGCTGTAGACTGCGGGATTGTAGTGAACCCATTGGGCGCTTTGAACCAGATTGAAGGCGGTGCCATCGATGGGGTAGGACATGCGATGTACGGCGACCTTTCTTTTAAGGAAGGTAAACCGCAAAGTAAAAATTTTGATAATTACAGGCTTATTAGAATGAATGAAACACCTACGGTGGAAACCCATTTCATAAAGAACACATTGAGCCCTACCGGATTAGGAGAACCTGCTTTACCACCTGCTGGAGCTGCGGTTGCAATTGCTATTAAAAAAGCTACGGGTAACAGATTGTACAAGCAGCCTTTTGTGAGTAGTTTGAGTTCCAAACCAATCTTAGGCTAATATATGGAGGTATTATTTTTTGGAATTGCCAAGGACATTGTCGGCGCCTCTCAAATGGCATTTTCCTCGGAATCGGTTGTGCCAGAAACAGTCGGGGCACTTAAAAAGCATTTGGTAAGGACTTATCCGGAGTTTTCAAGGTTAACCTCTATGGCAGTAGCGGTGAATAGTGAATATGCCCAAGATAACGTACCTTTGAAACGGAATGATGAAGTAGCTGTTATTCCCCCTGTAAGTGGAGGCTAATGAAGAAGCGAATAGAAATTGTAGCACACATTGATACTTCCCAAGTGTATGCCGAATTGTCGGACCCACATAGCGGAGGTATTTGTGTTTTTGTAGGGGCTGTACGGGAGTTTACCCAAAATGAGGAGGTAATTGCATTAGAGTTTGAAACCTATAAAGCAATGGCATTGAAGGAAATGGATAAAATCGCTGATAGTGCTATTGATAAATGGAACTTGAATAAGGTGGTAATCAGACATGCAATCGGTAATAAAAACGTTGAAGAACCAGTGGTTATAGTTGGTGCTTCGTCCGCGCATCGGTCTGAATGTTTTGAGGCTTGTCGTTTTTTGATAGATACGTTAAAAGAAACAGTTCCCATCTGGAAAAAAGAGATTTTTAAAAATAAAACGGTTTGGGTTTCCGCCCATCCATAACAAATATTCCCCTTCTCGGGAGGGGAAGGTGAGGCGTATGCTAGTAGATAATCACGATAGAACCATTAATTACTTGCGTTTGGCGGTTACTGACAGGTGCAACTTGCGCTGTAATTATTGTATGCCTTCGGAAGGTATAGATTTTGCCAAGAACGATAAACTTTTCACCATAGAGGAGTTGTCCAAACTTAGTGCTATTCTCGTATCACAGGGTATTGATAAAATTAGGATTACTGGTGGGGAACCTTTTGTACGGAAAGATGTGATGATATTATTAACACAGCTCTCCGCTATGAAGGGGCTTGAGGATATCTCTATTACTACAAATGCTACTTTGATAGGTCCTTATATTGATGAACTCAAGGAATTGGGTATAAAAAACATCAATGTAAGCTTGGACGCCATAGACAAAGCTACGTTTGAGCGTATTACAAGAAGGGACCAGTATGATGTGGTTCATAATAACCTTATCCGGTTGATTACCGAGGGGTTTAATGTGAGAATCAATTTTATTGCCTTAGAAGGTCAGAATACGCAGGATATTTTGCCAATTTTAGAATTGACGAAGCATTATGATGTTTCTGTTCGTTATTTAGAGGAAATGCCATTTAATGGAGGTTCAAAATCATTTAAGTCCATAGCATGGGATTATAAGCGTATTTTGGAACACATTAAGGAGGCCTATCCAGATTATTATGAACTGGACTCGCCAAAAACGTCAACTTCTATCAATTATAAGATACCAGGTTTTAAAGGATCTTTTGGCGTTATTCCGTCTTTCAGCAGAACGTTCTGCGGTAGTTGTAATAGACTACGTATTTCTGCTACGGGAGACGTTATTACTTGTCTCTATGCAAAAGCAAGTACTAACCTTAGGGATATCATGCGTGGGCCAAATTCTGAAAAGGAGATAAAAGACGAAATTTTAAAAGCTGTGGGCAGCAGGGCAAAAACTGGTTTTGAAGCACAAGAGAATTACAAGGATGTATTTTCCAATTCAATGACATCAATAGGAGGGTAATGACAAAGCGCCTATCTCATATTAACGAAGAGGGCCATGCCGCCATGGTCGATGTTTCAAAGAAACAGCAGTCCGTCAGAACGGCAGTGGCTAGCGGGAAAGTGAAATTTCCGGCTGAGGTATTTGAAACCTTGGAAGAACAAGACTTTTTAGGAAAAAAAGGTAGTATTGTACAGACTGCGGTAATCGCAGGAATACAAGGTGTAAAGAAAACGGCGGAACTCATTCCGTTGTGTCATCAAATCAATCTTAGCAAAATACAGGTTGATATTAGTCCAGGCAGAAATGAATTCCATATACGATGCACAGTAAAATGCAATGAAAAAACTGGAGTTGAAATGGAAGCGTTGACAGGTGTTTCTGTTGCCGCATTAACTATTTATGACATGTGCAAAGCACTGTCTCATGATATAGTCGT
>JBARUM010000592.1:0-12087 GCA_049645725.1 Maribacter sp. | reverse complement strand
CAATTAGCCCTCAAAAACCGGATGATGCGCTTACAGCCCTGGAAAAAAACGATTTGGGTTTTGAGGTCTTAAGTGATGTTACCCAAAAGGTGATAAAGTCCTATAACCTTCAATTTGATCCGGGAGAGGATTATCACAAAAGGCGCGATTTAACGCTATTGAACGGAGACGGTTTAAAAACCTTACCTGTGCCGGCCACTTTTATCGTCAATACCAAGCGAATAATTGAAGCAGCTCATGTTGAGGCAAATTATACCCAAAGGATGGGCGCAGCAGAAATTTTGAAGGTACTTGAAAATATAAGCTTCTAATTCCCGTAGGCTATTAAGAATCGGTGTGTATTTGTTTGTTTTTCAGGATAGCACAGGATGGGTTTCACTGTGTTAAAACATAAGTTTGATTATGTCATTAAAAGATAAGGCCTATTTTATTTTCTTGTTGAAGAAGGTTCGAATTAATTTAGCACAGAACAAACTATAGTAATGAGAATTTTTATACTAGCCTTTTTTTGTGTCAATATATTTCAGCTAAAAAGTCAAGAAGAACTAAACTCCCGACCAAATATTATTTTCATTTTAACGGATGACCAACGTTTCGATGCTTTAGGTTACGCAGGTAATAGGTTAATTTCTACTCCCGAAATGGATAAACTGGCTAAATCAGGCACCTATTTTGAAAATGCCATGGTAACCACACCAATATGCGCTGCAAGTAGGGCTACCATATTAACAGGACTTTATGAGCGCACCCATAGTTTTAACTTTCGAACTGGTAATATTAGGGATTCATATATGCAATCTTCATATCCTATTGTTTTGAGGGATAATGGTTATAGAACTGCTTTTTATGGAAAATACGGAGTGCGTTACGACGAACTCGAAAGACAATTCGATGATTATGAGTCGTACGATCGTAACAATGCATATAAAGATAGGCGAGGTTACTACTACAAGACCATTGGTAAGGACACGGTTCATCTTACACGTTATACAGGCCAAAAAGCCTTGGATTATATAGCCAAAGCGAACACCTCACAACCTTTTTGTCTATCCTTAAGTTTTAGTGCCCCCCACGCACACGATGGCGCTGAAGAACAATATTTTTGGCAGACAGAGTCAGATGACCTCTTGAGCGGAACCACCATGCCCGGTCCTGAATTGGGTGACGATAAGTATTTTGATGCGCAGCCGGAGATTGTCCGAAAAGGGTTTAATCGCCTTCGCTGGAAATGGCGTTATGACACTCCCGAAAAATATCAACACAGTGTAAAAGGTTACTATCGGATGCTTTCCGGAATAGATAGGGAAATCGCTAAAATTCGTGAGCAACTCAAAGTGAAAGGCCTAGATAAGAATACGGTCATTATCTTAATGGGCGATAACGGCTATTTTCTCGGGGAACGACAATTGGCTGGAAAATGGTTGCTTTATGATAATTCCGTAAGAGTGCCATTGATAGTTTTTGATCCAAGATTAAAGAAACAGAACGATAGTGAGGAAATGGTGATGAACGTAGATGTACCGTCAACCATTTTGGATTTCGCAAGAGTTAAAGCGCCGAAATCCTGGCAAGGTAAAAGCCTTGTTCCTCTTATATCCGGCAAGACCAAATCAATACAAAGAGATACTGTTCTTATCGAACATATCTGGGAATTCGAGAATATACCGCCCAGTGAGGGCGTGCGCACCAAAGAATGGAAGTATTTCCGTTATGTTAACGATAAATCGATTGAAGAACTTTATAATCTGAACAACGACCCGAAAGAAATTGATAATCTCTCGAAAAATAGTAAATACATTTCGGTGTTGAATAACCTAAGGGCTAAGACAGATGAACTGATAGACAGGTACAGCGATTCATATTCCAATGGGCCAACGGATTTGATGGTGGAGTTTATTCGACAACCAATAAATGTGGAAATCCTTGATACTGAACCAGAATTCGGATGGGTGGTTCCCGAAGGTGCGGTCACCCAATCAGCCTATCAAATTTTGGTGGCATCTTCAGCCGATAATATAAATAATAATATTGGCGATGTTTGGGATAGCGAACAAATTAGAACCAATTCTTCGTCTGAAATCGAATATAACGGAAAAGCCCTACAATCAGGAAAAACCTATTTCTGGAGGGTGCGCATATGGGATCAAGACAATCGTCTTTCGCGCTACTCGGAAAGTCAGACTTTTACGATAGCGAATTCAAAGAAACCTACAATTACTGCAGCGAACAGCTTTCAAACAGATAGTATAAAACCTGTCGTTTTCGAAAAAAGAGGTGGAACCTATTTTATGGATTTTGGCAAAGATGCCTTTGCAACTATAGATTTCACATATAACGCAAAAACCAACCATACCCTAACTTTTCGTATTGGCGAACAATTGAACGGCGAAAACATCAATCGTGAACCGCCCAAGAGGAGCCATATACGTTATCAAGAAATAAAAGTCCCTGTAAAAGCTGGTAAAAGTGAATATCAGCTTCCGGTGAAGACAGATGAAAGGAACACGCTTCCAGGTAAGGCATTGCCGCTTCCCGAGGGTTTCCCTGTCCTTATGCCTTTCCGTTATGCTGAAGTTGATGGTGCTCAAGAAAAGCTATCCTCAAAGGACTTTACCCAACTGGCCTTTCACAGTTATTGGGAAGACGATACAAGTAGCTTTACGAGTTCCAATGATATTCTCGATCAAGTTTGGGACCTCTGTAAATACTCGATTAAGGCTACAACTTTTAACGGACTTTATGTTGATGGAGACCGAGAACGCATTCCCTATGAGGCAGATGCCTATCTGAATCAATTGAGTCATTACACTACCGACCGTGAATATGCCATTGCCCGCCAGACCATCGAGTATTTTATGGAGCATCCTACTTGGCCCACAGAGTGGCAACAACATGTGGCCCTAATGTTTTATGCCGATTATATGTACACGGGTAATACGGAACTGATAGAAAAGTACTATGATAGATTAAAATATAAGACGCTCTATGAGCTGGCCAATGAAGACGGACTGATTACTTCTACCAAAATGACGCCAGAGTTGATGTCCAATTTAGGGTTTCCGAAAACCATGAAAGAAACGTTTCGGGATATTGTCGATTGGCCGTCCGCAGGTTGGGGAGGCGACCCTTCAAACAAAGGAGAACGTGATGGCTATGTTTTTAAGGATTATAACACCGTAGTTAATGCGTTTTACTTTCAGAACATGAATATCATGGCACAATTTGCCGAGGTTTTGGGCAAGACACAAGAGTCTCTAGATTTTAAACTCAGAGCGTTGAAGGCAAAAAAAGCCGTGAACGAGAAAATGTTCGATTTTGAAAAAGGGGTATATGTAGACGGTATTGGCACGGATCACGCCGCGCTGCACGCAAATATGCTGCCTTTGGCTTTTAACATGGTGCCGGAAGAACATATAGCATCTGTAGTGGAACATGTGAAATCTCGTGGCATGGCCTGTAGTGTATACGGTTCGCAGTATTTGATGGATGGTCTTTATAACGCAGGAGCTTCAGATTACGCTTTATCACTTCTAACGGACACGAGTGACAGAAGTTGGTATAATATGATACGCGTTGGCTCGACCATTACCTTAGAAGCGTGGGATTTGAAGTATAAGAACAATCTAGATTGGAACCATGCTTGGGGTGCTGTACCGGCAAATTCGATTCCGCGCGGCCTATGGGGCATTCAGCCTAAAACACCAGGTTTTGGGATTGCGACAATAAGACCTCAAATGTCGGATTTAAAGAGTAGTAGTATTAAAGTGCCAACGATTAAGGGAAGCATTAAAGGTGACTATGAATTTAGAAATCGGCGTTTACAGATTTTTAAGATTGAAATCCCTGCAAATATGGTAGCTGAATTTGAGATTGCCACCGCATCTGGAAAAGAATTGATGCACAACGGTAAGAAAGTAAATAGTGCTTTTGGTGCTGTACGTCTGGAGCCTGGAAAACATGAAATAAAATTAGTTGTTAATTCATTTTAAAGTGACCGGGAGTTTATCTTCGTAAAGGAGGTGTATTTTGGATGGATAGTATGTTCAATTAGCTTCAAATGCTATGTTTATTAAAAAATTATAAATTAAAACAATGAAAAATTCTATTATTGGCATATTTTGCCTTAGTCTTATTACCATTTCATGTAAAGAAGAGAAAAGTGATTTTACCGATCTCTTTAACGGTGAAAATTTAGATGGTTGGGAAGTAAAAAATGGCACAGCACCTTTTACCGTTGAGGATGGTGTAATAGTAGGCACCTATCAATCCGGTACGCCGAATACGTTTTTATGTACTAAGGAAACCTATTCTGACTTCATACTCACTTTTGAGGCTCATTTAGGAGAGGAAACAAATTCAGGGGTCATGTTTAGGGCCCAAAGCACACCTGAGTATAGAGATGGTAGAGTGCACGGATATCAGATGGAAATGGATCCTTCTGACCGCAAGTGGACAGGAGGTATTTTTGACGAAGCACGCAGGGGTTGGATTTATAATCTGGAAAGAAACCCTGGCGCAAAGGATGCTTTTAAATTAAATGAATGGAATACGTGCAGAGTAGAGGCCATTGGTAATAGTCTTAGAATATGGATTAACGGTATTCAAACGGCTGATGTAATCGATGATATGGATGCGGCAGGGTTTATAGGATTACAGGTGCATGCCTGTCCTGAAAGATTAAACGGTCGTCAGGTTAAGTTTAAGAATATTCAAATAGCTACTACGAATTTAGACCAGCACAAAACGGTTGCGGACAATAAAATAGTTCAAAATAGCTATTTAAAGAACACGCTAACGGAACGAGAAAAAGATGAAGGCTGGAAACTTCTTTGGGACGGTAAAACAACTGAGGGCTGGAGAGGTGCTAAGTTAGATACATTCCCGTCTGAAGGATGGTCCATTGAGGATGGTGAATTAATTGTAGCGGATTCAGGTGGTGCAGAGTCAGAAAACGGTGGAGATATTGTGACCTTGAAAAAGTATGGTGATTTTGAATTGGAAGCGGATTTTAAACTAACAAAAGGAGCCAATAGCGGTATCAAGTATTTCGTGGATACTGAGCTGAATCAAGGAAAGGGTTCATCAATTGGATGTGAATATCAGATTCTCGACGATGAATTCCACCCTGATGCCAAAATGGGTACCGATGGCAACCGGACTTTGGCATCATTGTATGATTTAATTACTGCTAATGCCCATAATTTTAACCCTGACGAGTCTACCAAAAAGAGAGTGAATAAATATGAATGGAACAGAGCCCGTATTGTTGTTAAGGGAGCCGATGTTGAACATTATCTCAATGGTATTTTGGTGGTAAAATACAACCGAAGCGGTGAGCAATGGAGGGATAAAGTAGCCGCGAGTAAATATAAGGATTGGCCAAATTTTGGAGAGGCCGAAACAGGAAACATACTTCTACAAGATCACGGTGACCAAGTCTTTTTTAAGAATATTAAAATTAAAGAACTATAATAATGAAAACATCAAGAAGAAGTTTTATTCAGAAAACTGCCTTAGGAACTACGGCCGCCGTATTGGGCAGTGCTAGCTTATCGGCTAAAAGTTATCGGAAAGTGATTGGTGCTAATGATAGAATTCAGGTTGCCATTGCAGGATTAGGTCGCCGTGTTAGTGCTATCTATACCCCCATAGAGTTGAAGAAAAACAATGTGGAGTTGTTGTACCTCTGCGATGTAATGGAAAGCCAACGTGAAAAGGCTGCAAAGGAAATGTCCACCCGACTGGACTATAAGCCAAAACTTGAAAACGATATCCGAAAGGTGCTCGCAGATAAGAATGTTGATGCATTTTTTAACTTGACCCCAGACCATTGGCATGCTCCGGGTTCTATTATGGCACTTAAAGAAGGTAAGCACGTGTATGTGGAAAAGCCTTGCAGTCATAATATGGCAGAGAATGAGTTATTGGTAGCAGCACAAAAGAAGTATGATCGCGTGGTGCAAATGGGTAATCAACAACGGTCTGCGGAACATACCATTGATATTATAAAAGAAATACACAATGGCATTATTGGTACACCGCATAAAGCAGTTGCCTTTTTTGTCAATAAGCGAGGAGAAGTACCACTACAAAAACCAGCTGCTATACCAACTGGTTTGGATTGGGAATTATTCCAAGGACCAGCGGTAAGACGAGATTATACTTCTGAAACTTGGAACTATAATTGGCACTGGTACGGCTGGAACTATGGTACTGCCGAATTAGGAAACAACGGAACGCACGAATTAGATGTAGCCCGATGGGCATTGCAAGTAGATTTCCCGAATCATGTGGAGGCTGACGGTATTAAAATGAACTTTGTTGACGATGGATGGGAAATGTATGATACTATGGAGGCAACGTTTAGTTTTGATAATAATACGGTCATAAAATGGGACGGTAAGAGTAGAAATGGATATGATACCTATGGAGGAGGTCGAGGAACTATTATTTATGGTAGTGAAGGAAGCGTATTTGTGAACCGCGACCTTTACCGACTTTATGATCGAGAAGGAAATCTGGTAAAAACCGTAAATGCGAAGACTAAAGAAGGAGGTATCGAACTCGGCGGCGGCGGCGGTATGACCACGGTGCATGTAGCGAATTTTTTTAATACCATACGCGGTAAAGAAACGCTGCAAGCGCCTATTGATGACGCATCTAAAAGTATGGCCTTGGTACACTTTGGTAATGTAGCCTACAGAATAGGTAACGGATTTGATATCGATTCTAAAACAGGTAGAATGCTTGACCGAAAGGCGTTGGAATTGTGGGGTAGGGAATATGCCAAAGGGTGGGAAGTTAGTATTTAGAATAACTACCCCTACTTACTAGTGTATAAATCCATGTGTGGAGATATTTTGCAGGAAGATAGAATTGGATTATAAACCGATTGGATTGATTCCTAAGGGAATCTAATTTGATTGCTGCGATGATTTTAAATTACCTGTAGGATGGGAAAATTTAGAGGTGATTGAACCTGATTCATGTCGTACTCCATTATGGGGTAGTTACATGGCTTGTCGTAGGGCAGGTTTTAGATTACTACCCTTTATAGAAATTGGATTGGTTTTAGCTCATGTCAAAGTGATTTTGGAAGTTGTATTAATGGGAACCACAATTTTGTAGTCAAAATCATTGTCCTTGGTTCACAACAGGATTTTTTATAAATAGGCAAAAATTCTGTGTTCGACCAAGTCTCTAACCGTCAGCTCCACAATGAAAAAGCAAATACTCCTAATATAAGATTTCTGAAGTTGATACGTTACACATCCAAAAAATACAGTAGGCAGAACGAAAAAAGCTACCATTTATGAGCTGTGTTTTCGCAGCCCATTGATTTATAAATATTTGCATTAAACCTATACCGACTTAATGTATAATGCAGTGGTCATTGACGCATGGCGGCTTTTAACTCTAATTCTTAAGCACCACATTTTTCAGGGCTTTTTTAGTCCAACTTTATAAAAGCTATAGTTTTCTTCAAAATCAACTTCAATTCCATTTCTGGTGAAAACCCTTAATATTGAAAAAAGTGGACAGAAATTTTCTCTTGAACAATATATTTTTAATAAGTTAGAGTTCACAGGATAAATAAAACAGGATAAATAAAACAGGAAAATAGACAGGCAAACGGATTAGACGGAAGTAGATTCAAGGTCAGTATATTTTAAAGTGTTAGGTTCTTTAAAAAAATAAATAGCCTCATTAAGATAATCGGATGTAACGAATTAGAAATAAAGGCTTTTTAATAATTGTTAAAAACAAAAAAAGGTATTTCTCAAAAAACAAAGTATTATTATCGTCTTGGCATTGGGATAAAGACGCAATGGTACTGACACTAGCAGTTTTAGACCAGTACTAATTACATTAAGCAAAAAAGAAGATTATTCAGTAATTAAAACCGTTTTAGTCTTTGGCCATTTGATTAATGGACTAAGAGATGGATCACGAAGAAACAATCCATTAATCAATTGCGGAAAGAGAATAATTAAAACGAATTATTTGCAGCGATGTTAACAAACTGTCTAAAAATGGACAAGCAGTGCGACTTAAAATAAAGGATAAACTATAAGTTCATAATTAAAAAGCTCAAAATAGGAATCAGATAACGAAAGTTATTTTTGTAATGTGTAATTTAGAAACTGTTTTGTAAAATATAACATGAATCAAAACTATTCGATAAACTGCATTAATTAATAGGGATTACGATACAATTTAGTTAGTGTGATTTCGTTCAATGAAAATATAGGTCAAATATTGCTATTTAGAATAAATATTAAAAATAATGCTCCAGAAACATTTACTATCCTTATTTGCCCTTTTCATATTTACAATACAGGTTTATTCCCAAAACACAATAGTTCTTGAGACAGATTATACCAACAATACAACTGAAAAACAAAACATCAAACATCATTTAAATGTTTTCAATAGAATTAATCCCATTAACGGATTTCGTTCACCAGCCACTGAAAATGCAAGCCTCTGCGTAGTAAGACCTCTTGGAGGTTTAACTAAAGATGGTAAAGCAGATTTGAGTAGGGATACTTTTAAGTGGGACGGTGAAAAGTTCGTGACCGATTTTAGTTTACTTAAAACCCAAATCGACAGAATATACAATCAAGGTTATGGTTTACATCAAATAGTGCTGGATAATCCTTCATGGGCATTTCAAAGAAACAAGCAAGGGGTGCTGATTGGTGGAGAATACAAAACACAAACTTACGGTAACGCTGAACCTCCGGTCGATTTTGATATGTGGGCCGGATATTTAAGGGACGTAATGCAGTTCCTTGTGGAGACCTACGGAGAGGAAAGAATGCTGAAAGTGCAATTCGGCATAGGCAGGGAAATGGGTACTCAGGGACATTGGACGGGAACACAAGAACTTTTTTTCGATTTTTACCATAGGTCTTACTTAGCCATCCAATCCGTACTCCCAGATGCTCTAATAGGTACGCACTTTTTATGGGAAACTTCTAATCATCCTTGGGGGTCAGATTTTGTTAGATGGGCTAAAGAGAATAATGTTCCCTATGATTTTGTAGGCGTTTCATACTATCCTCCATATGATAGGGCTAGACGTACAAATTTCAAAGAAGTGTACACAAAGGATTTCGGACCTATAAAGGATATACCAGAATGGAACCCTGATGCAAAGTTACAGATACATGAATTCGCATTGACTTCTACTTTTGGAGGTAATACATACACGGAAGCTCCTAGAGAATATCAGAATTCTTTTTTAATGGGCATGATGAAGATGTTCTATGAAAACGATATGGACAACCTTAACCTTTGGGGAAGTGGGGCGCAATATTTTCCAGCAACCCAAACTTTATTGGATATAGAGGGACAATCCTACCATAATAGTAGTAAAGCGGGTAGTCATAATTCGGAGGATAATTATGTAGATGCAATTTTCACAAGTGACAAGTCAAACAATGAGTATAACATTATTGCGTACAGTTATAATGCGAATCCTTCCTCAAATATTTCTGAAAATTTAAATTTTAATGCGACAATAGGGGTTCCGTCCGGAACAGAATACAGGTACCGTCTAGCCATATATGATAAGGAAAATGAAATTTTTCCTTGGTCCGATTGGACGAATGCTGCGACCACAAACGGCAACTCTAATAATAAGTCTCTTATTTCACTCAATGCGATATTACCTGTTTTTTCTTTTTTAAGATATGAAATAGAAATTTTGGAGATTCCTTCCAATGTCGCTCCTAGTATACAGTTTACGGAACCCACGGGAGGCCTTACCTTGGAAGAAGGTTACTCTTCTTTTATGTTGAACGCAGAGGCATATGATACGGACGGTGGCATATCCGGGGTGGCACTTTACATAGACGATTTGCTGATAAGAAATGATGTCACCACCCCTTATGAGTGGGGCTCTGGGGACAACATGAATGAGACCTTGGGGCTTGGTCCTGGAACCTACAACTTTAGGGCGGTAGCTACGGATGACGATGGGGCAACGAATCAGGATACCTTTCTACTTACGGTCACCGGATTTTCTAACGAGTTGCCCACCGTACAGTTTATACAACCCTCCGGAAACCTTACATTGGAAGAAGGCTATACTTCCTTTATGGTAACCGCAGAGGCATCTGATACGGACGGCAACATATTTAGTGTAGACCTTTACATAGATGATGTACTGATAAGAAACGATGTCACTACACCCTACGAATGGGGTTCGGGTGACAATACGGGCGAGACCGTTGGTCTAGCACCTGGCATTCACACCTTTAAGTTGGTGGCAACGGATAACAAAGGGGCTATTACCCAAGATACTATAGAAGTTTCTGTAGAACCGACTTCGCTTACTTTTGTAGAGAAACTGGAAAGAATTCGAATATTTCCGAACCCTACAAAAGGAGAGTTTTTCATTGATGGAATTCCCGAGGAGCAAGGTATCGTGACCATTAGGGATATGTCAGGTAAAGTAGTTTTCAATGCCATTCTAAAAACCGAGAATCAAACGTTTGATATCTCAAACCTTACCTCATCCATGTATATGATTACCCTTACTTACGACAAGGCCGATGTGTCAAAAAAGCTTCTGAAAGAATAAGCTAAGGTTAGAGTAGGTAGAGCATATTCATAAATCAGACTCCGCACTAGTTCAATCGTATGGTTCAACCTGGTATAGTAATTTTCCGGTTGGTAGCATAAAAATTAACGTTTTATAGCGTACTTTAACAAATTTGATAGTTACTTTAACTCTTTCTTTTCCTTACCGCCAATAGTTAAGGAAAAACGCAGTGCAAATGGCACTTAGGTCTTTATCTATTATAAAAGGGACGAAATCTTTCTATTAGATTCGTGGAGTATTTAAATTGAATATTCCGGAGATATATTCAACTATGCTTTTTTATCCTTTCTGACGTCAGAAGGATTCAATTTCATTTTTTGTTTAAAGATTCTGGAAAAATAGTACTCCGAATGAAACCCACATTTAAAGGCTACTTCAGAAATGGGCAATTCGCTTTCTTGAATGATACGGGTTGCATTTCTAAGTCTTAACATTAACAAATATTGATTTGGGGAGATATCAAGAATTTCCTTAAATGACTTTCTGAACCAACTATAGCTGACTTTGAACTCCTTACATAAAACCTCAAAATGGATATTTTTATCCCACTGCTTATGAATCTCATTTTGCATTTTATGAATAATTTTTTGTTTGTGCGTGAGACCACTATTGTTTTTTAGTACAGATGTATAGGCAATTCCCAATAAGTTGACAACATGAAAGGAAGCCATTTTCCGCAATGAAGAATTGTCCGTTTCTATAGTTTCCATTAGGTTTGAAAAGATTTCTAGAAACTCTGGAAGAAAACCTACGTTAATTACTGGATTTTCAGGACTGAAGCACTTTTGTTCTAGTAAATATTTGGCGTAATCACCGGTGAAACCTACCCAATACTCTTCCCATCCTGTATTTTTACTTGGATGAAATCTATGCCATACTTCTGGAAACAAAAGAAATACAGTACCGGCATCAATTTTCTGTGAAGGAAGTCCATTGGCTTCAAAAGTTCCCTTTCCGCTAGAGATATGCACCAGTTGGTATTCTTTAAGATATCTTCCTTTTTTCTGATTAAAGTTATATCCTTCCGGATGATTCTGTTCAGGATATTCTTTGTGGGGAGGATGAACGTTATGACCCAGATTTAAGATTTGTATCCCAAGACTTTCGGAACTCTTTTCAAAATCCGCATCAATATATTTTTTGAAAATTCTCATATCAAAAAGTGCAAAAAGTAATCAGTTTGTGTATGGATAATCTTGCTAAGATGTTTTTTATTTGAGAATTTGATATAATATAATTCTTATTTTTTCAATAATCTCTTAATGTCGACCATTTGTTATGAATTATTTTTATTTTCTGATATAGAATTAAATAATCTGAAAGGGGATTTGAAAAAGTATCAGACTGGTTTATATTGGACGATAGGCGAAAAATCTATTAATGTTACCAACTCGGTACAAAACAAGTAAATTATGATACCAAACTTAAAAATAGGTCTTTTTTCAATCGGTCTAGATACGTACTGGGATCAGTTT
>JBARUM010000591.1:0-2249 GCA_049645725.1 Maribacter sp. | reverse complement strand
GGCAATAGCACCTTTACTATACGGCGTTGAAGGCGGAATTTTTACGTACTTACAAGAGCTGAACGGGACACATAGTGTGCCCATTTTAGCTATTATTATCGTCGGTATCTTCTCTAAACGCGTATCGGGAAAAGCAGCCAACATCGCTATACTATTTAGTGTGGTAACCTATTTGATTACCTTATATGTTATAAAACCGGACATTAGCTTCCTGCATCTTATGGGTATTTTATTTGTCCTCACGATACTTATTATGTTCGTGGTCAGCAAGTTTGTGCCAAGAGAAACCGACTATGTTCAAGAATACACTAGACAGGTAGATATTACATCATGGAAATATTTAAAGCCGGTAGGTTTCACGATAGTAGGCCTTGTGGTAGCACTTTATATTTATTTATCCTAATTAAAAACGATAGTACCAATATGATCGATTTATCAATATATGAAGTTTGGTTCGTTACCGGAAGTCAACATTTATATGGTCCAGAAACTTTGAAGCAAGTTGCAGAACATTCCAAGCAAATTGCAAAAGCCTATAATGAAAATAAAGGTATTGTAGCCAAGGTAGTTTGTAAGCCTACCGTAAAAACGGCGAGCGAAATTCTTCAGCTCTGCAAGGAGGCCAACAATACTGATAATTGTGTAGGACTTATTACATGGATGCACACCTTCTCACCTGCGAAAATGTGGATTGCCGGTCTAAAGGCCTTATCAAAACCATTTTTGCACCTGCATACTCAGTTCAATAGGGATATTCCCTGGAGCGGTATCGATATGGATTTTATGAACCTGAACCAGTCCGCCCATGGTGGTCGTGAATTTGGTTTTATCGCTTCGCGGATGCGCATAAACCGTAAAGTGGTGGTCGGGCATTGGCAAGATGAAAAAGTAATTAAAAAAGTGGATGATTGGTGCAGGGTAGCCTGTGCGGTCGCCGACTGCAAAACCATGAAGGTGGCTCGGATTGGGGATAATATGAGGCAGGTTGCCGTAACGGAAGGGAATAAGGTTTCCGCCCAGATTCAATTTGGTTACGAGGTAAATGGATATGGTGTCGGTGACGTGGTCAAGTTCATAGACCAAGTTACCGATTCGGAAGTGGATAGGTTGATTCAAGAATACGACGATAGTTACACCTTGGTGGACAATGTTAGAAAAGGTGGCAGTAATCATCGATCTCTTCGTGATGCTGCCAAAATAGAAATCGGAATGCGCGCCTTCATGACCGAAGGTGGGTTCACTGCATTTACAGATACTTTTGAAGACCTTCACGGTATGAAACAACTTCCGGGCATAGCCACGCAACGTCTTATGGCCAGCGGTATAGGGTTCGGGGGCGAGGGCGATTGGAAAACGGCCGCTTTGGTGCGTACCATGAAAGTAATGGGCGCCGGTCTTGAAGGAGGCAATAGTTTTATGGAAGATTACACCTATCATTTTGACCCCGCCAACGCCACCGTTTTGGGGTCCCACATGCTAGAGATTTGTCCATCCATAGCAAGAGGTGATATTAGGGTAGAAGTACATCCCTTGGGGATTGGTGGTAAAGAAGATCCGGCTCGTTTGGTTTTTAATGGTGGTGCGGGGAAGGCCTTAAATGCCTCCGTTATCGATATGGGTGACCGGTTTAGAATGCTGGTCAATACGGTAGATGCTGTCGAAATCAAAAACGATATGCCAAAACGACCTGTAGCTCGGGTATTATGGGATCCGCATCCTAATTTAGAGATTGCTGCGTCTGCCTGGATTCTGGGAGGTGGTGCCCATCATACCGGATATAGCGAAAACTTATCTGCCGAACAAATAGAAGACCTAGCCGATATCTTCGGAATCGAATTTCTGTTGATTGATGAGAAAACAGATTTATATCGCTTTAAACAAGAACTGCGTTGGAACGATGTGGCTTTTCAATAGCCAATCTATTTGCAATCCATAATGTTATATTGTAAGGAAAAGTCTAACTTTTCTCTTTATTCCATAGACTATTATTTTTTGCATATTGTGTTGGAGAAACATGGAATACTTGAGTGAAAATTTTACCGAAGTATTTAGGGTCCTCAATACCAACTTCTAGTGCGATTTCAGAAATTCTCAAGGAACTTTCTTGTAATAATTGGGCTGCTTTCTTCAAACGAATATCCCTGATGAAATGAACTACGGACTGCCCCGTTAAACTTTTTATTTTACGATAAAAAACGGAATGACTCATTCCCATTTCTGTAATCAATCCTTCTACATTAAAATTGGTA